>NZ_BAAGRO010000034.1:0-75258 GCF_054782915.1 Nocardioides hungaricus
CTGGACAACCGCTTGGGACTTCTAGACACATCGACTGGAAATTGGACAGCGATCTTGGAAACCAACACGAGCACCTGCTGTCGATTCTTCTTCGTGAATCGCATGTCATTCCCGTCGTTTGGGCGCCGATAACCTACCTTATGTCAGGTAATCCTGACGAAACTGCTTCCAACTGTCAGGAATACCTGCCATGATAGCGACATGGGATGGACAACGGAAGACGGTTTGCACGAGGGCTACCTGGTGCCGCAGTTCGTCGATGGCCAGCGCGCTGCCGGGGTGACCGGTGGCGGGATTCCCGACGACCAGGTGGCCTCCGGCCCCGAGGCGCAGGCCGCGGACGGCACCTGGTCCTACCCGACCCGGCCAGCCGGCGAGGTCACCGGCTGGGTGATCTGCTGCGACTGCCGGGTCCAGGATTCGTTCCGGTACACCACCTGGGTTGGCCCCGTCTTCACCCGGGTCCCGTCCAAGGCGCTGGAGGACCCGGGGGCCCTGCGGGTCTACGCCACCGACGAGGACGTCGTGTTCGTCTCCGACCGCGAGGACGTCCACGAGGTCGCCCACGACCTGTGGCGCTCCGAGCACGCGTTCGGTGCCGACGCCCTGGGTGAGGTCGAGGCCGCCGCCCAGGCCGCGGCAGCAGCCAAGGAGCGGCTCGATGTCGCGGTCGCGATCGCCAGAGCGTCGGGCGAGACGTGGGAGGCGATCGGCCGCGCCGCGGGCATGGCCCGACAGTCGGCCCAGGGACGCTGGGGCCCGTCCACCGATGCCGGATCGGCAGGAGACCGATGAGCACCACCGGCTGGACCCAAGGCCGCGTCGACGCACTCCTCGCGGCGCTCGACACCTACGGGATGGTCATGTCACGCGCGGCCGCCGAGGACCTGATCACCGAGCGCGTCGACGCGGTGGCACAGCTGATGCGGACCACGAAGGCCACCGCGCGCCACTACCTCACCGACGAGGCGATCGCCGGCATGGCCGAGTCGATCGCGTTTTCGCTGGCCGAGGAGTCCCCCGGCGTCGAGTTGTACGACGCACCCCGGACCGCGGCCGTGCCGGTCAATGTCGTGGGGCGGATGGTCGCCGGGCTCGCCGAGGCCTGCCAGGTCCGCTTCGCCGAACGCGACGACCCCGAGCACTCCGAGACCCGTGTCACCGAGCTGGTGAAGTGCCTGTCAGTGCTCGGCACCATCGCCAGCACCGAGCCCACGCGCGCTGCCGCCGGCGCCGATGGGATCGCCGGGGAATCTGCTGATGTCACGATGGCGTTCCCACCGGCGCTGCTGCGCCGGGTCGCCCGCTACCTCGACGCGGCTGCCACCGCAGCCGAGGACGGTGCCACTCCCCCGGGCTTCGACGGTCGTCCGGGCCAGCTCGCTCAGGTCTTCCGCGACGACGCCACGGTGCTGCGCATCCTCGCTGAGGCTGGCGGTCCCTCCGGCCGACCCAACCTGCGGGGGCTGTGATGCGCGGCTTCGCCGGTATCCACAGCCGAGGGCTGCACCGCTCCAGTGTCGGCGATGTGATGCAGACTCCACTCATGGCCAACGCCGCGCACTCCCCCGCCGCCGCGGCTGTGCAGACCAGTGACGAGGCTGGCCATGGCCGGTGAGCAGCCGTACGAGCACGTCGTCGACGCGTGGACCGTCGGCCAGCTGAGGGCTGCGCTCGTGGGATTGCCCGACGACCTACCGGTCATCGTCGACGTCGCAGAGGAACCCGGCGGCGACACCGTCGACGAGCAGGTGGTCATCAGTGCGGGCTTCGGACACGGCATCGCTGGCGACGGCACCGAGTTCGTTGGCCGCGAGTTTCGGATCGGCTGCGAGTTCCCGAGCGGGCAGTACTACCGAGGAGGCCGCACATGACCAGCGAGGCCAACTACGTCGCGGCCGCCGCCCAGCAGTGGGCAGCCACCGACCCGCTCGAGCAGTGGGTCAACGCCGCTCCCCAGGGTGGCAAGTCTCCGCTCGAGGAGACCATCCAGGAGTATCTCGGCGAGCACAATCCCTTCCCCGACGACTCCCGTGTCGACGTCCTCCGCAGGGACGGAACCGGCTGGGACCACGCCAAAATCGTCGAACGGACCGCCGTCGACGAGTGGACGGTCGAGTACGACGACGGTGAACAAGCCTGGCGCGATCATCACGAGCTCCGGCCATCGACAGCTCAGGCATAAGGGATGTCCCGCGTGCTCTCGATGTACGCCACCGTCGAGGAGGCCCCGCCCGATCACCGTGGCGGCTATACCCTCGGCCGAGACGAGCTCGTCGTCGAGGAGAGCGACTACGACCGGGCCCTGGCGGCCGTTCAGCGGCTGGTGCCGGAGGGTTGGCGGATCATCGCCCTCCGGGTCGAGCGCGACTAGGTCTCCGGCGTCCAATCCGCGATGACCGGAATGCCGTACCGTCCTGACCGACCAGGCCGAGTAGGGCGGGCAATCATGGCGCCCACACCCACGAGGACAGCGAGGCCTTCCTGATGACTCGGCATCCGGAGCAGTTTGACCGCGGAAGCAACGGCCAGCCCTACGACCCTGACGAGCCGCTGGTGGTGCGCTGGGCCGACGTCGTGGCGGCCCGCAATGCCGCCCATGCCCTGCTGGTCGTCCTGAACGACGATGAGGTGGACCTGGAGTCGACGACCCGGGCGGTGGGCTGGCAGGTGCGCGACTGGCTCCCGACCGCGGTCGGTCAGGGTCCGCACGAGGAACTCGGATCACGCGAGGAAGCCGTCGCGTGGCTGGAGGATCTGGTCCAGCGTCTGTGGACATGTCTGCCGTAAGAGCCGCTCCCCGCCGAACACAGCGCCGCCCCGTGGCCAGGCCTCCCGCGCCCGGGGGTTGGCCGGCCTCGTCGCGGAGCCCTGGGGTTTCAGCGAGAGGCAGACATGTGTCGGTGGGGTGTGCGAGGCTCCCCGCCTGAGAGCCCGCTGGCGACCCGAGACGCCGCGGGCTCTCAGCCCATCCAAGTACCGGCCGAGGGAGACGGTGCGACGGCCCGGGCGCTCGCACTCCCCCAACGACGTGCTTCCAGCGTGGGACGGGTCAGCTGCCTCGGCGGGCCGCCTTGCGGATCTGGGCAGTGACGTCGGCGACGACCTCGCCCAGCGCGAGCGGTGCCGAGTGATCTGCCAGCTGGTCGAGCAGTTCCTCGGCGGGCTCTTCGAGTTGCGGTGCGGCGTAGGCATCCCACTCGTCAGTGGCAGCGACGAAGTGGCGGTACGACTCGGTGTCGGCCTCCGCGTGCAGCCAGGCGGAAGCCGATATAGCCACCCGTCGCGCGAGCCGGGCCGCCTCGTCGTCCATGGCCCGTAATGCTTGGCGCGCTGCCCTGCGGAGTTGGGCGGCCACGTCGGCCTTGTCGACACCGTCGGGCTCGTCGAGTCTCGGGGCGACGTATTCGTCCCACTCGGTGGTGGCGACGACCAGGCGGCGGTAGGCCTCGGTGTCGGCCTTCGCGTGGCGCCAGGCGGATGCCGCCATGGCCACGTGCCGCTCGAGTAGTGCCGCCTCGTCGTCCATGGCCAGCAAGTGTCGACCACCCGTCGCCGCTGCGGAAGACCCCTCGCTCCCCCACCGGCCCGCTTGCCGCCGTGGGCGATGTTGTTCCGCTGTGGTTGTCCGATCCAGGGCGCGACCGGTTGCTTCTCCGCGGCAGAGCACACATCTCACGAGGAGAACGACCGATGAACCAGTTCCCGAACAACTCGTCCGGCGCCGCCGGTAACCCACAGGCTCATCCGGTGGTCGCATTGCGCGACCAGCTGACGCAGACCATGACGGCGGCGAACCAGCTCAAGTCCATCTTCGCCACGGTCGATGACCCCGGGCGCAGGTTCGGTGAGATCCGATGAAGGAGCGCGAAGTGCTCGCGGCCGCCGACGCCGTCTTCGACGCGGAGCGGGCGCTGCGGGGCGCGGCTGAGACCGTCGATGAGCTGAGCGACGTAGCGGCGTCGTCGCTGCGGGTCCTGGACGACGCCGCGTCCGACGCCTTCTACGCCCACCAGGAGGAGCGGAGGGACTTCTATCTGGAGTCCGCCGGCGAACACCTGGGGCGGCTTCGCAGCAGGTCCGGCGTGATGAACGAGCTCGGCGATGACCTCACCCGTCATCTCACCGCGGCCAGCGGCGCGATCGAGCGCGCTGGCTACGAGCTCGGGCGCGGCACCGACGTAGACGACCGTGACGTCGAGGTCCGGGCCTTGCGGACTCAGATCGACGTCCTCGCCGAGGTTGTGGCGCTCGCGCGCCCGGTGGCGGATCAGATCACCCGCCACGCGCGGCATGCGGCCGAGTCGGCGGCGGCGACCGATGCGCTGATGCTCTTGGATTCGCGTGTCCACCACGCCGGCCAGGAGGTGACCCGGGCCGACGAGGGTGTGTCGATGATGCGCTCGGTGATCGAGAGCGCGCAGTCGAGGGCGCGGACCTCAGCCGCACTGGCCGGGTCGCTGAGCTACGCGGCCACCCACGCGCCTGCCGTCACGTCGGGGGGCCGGGACACGACCAGTCAGCCGTGGTCCAGCAGCGGTCCCCCGCAGCAGACCCACCAGCCAGACAAGCCGGGCCACTCCGGCATCGCCATCTGAACCCCGGAGAGAGGTCCACGTGTCATGGGTGATCGCACACCGATTGAAGTCATCGTCTACTCCTGCCCGCCGGAGCGAGTGGATGCCGTCCTCGAGGTCTTCGAGGAGTTCGGACTGGGACAGGAGTTCGTGCTCCCTGGTGACCCAGCGCCGGGGCCCGCCAACGCCAGCCGCCAGCGCAGGCTCGAGTTGGGCCGCGGGTACATCCACAGCGAGATCTCGGTGGGCTCCAGCGCGGAGATCGCCGCGGCGCTGCCCTCCGACGCAGCGTGGAAGGTCTGGGAGGACCCGAAGTACGAGCACCTCGGCGAGGTGCAGCTGAATCACCCCGACCTGGGCGTGTTCGTCGCGGACTGCGACGCGCAGGGTCGCCCGGTGTTCACCAGCGAGGCGATCGACCGCCTCGTCGAGCGCACCGACGCCGACCGCGTACAGCTGGGGCACCTGACAGGCCGCACCTGGGAGATGGCGCTCGAGCAGCTCGGCGCGGCGAACAAGGGGATCGTGATCCCAAGCGATGCCCCTCCCGGATCGGCGCCGCTGCAAGCCGTCGCGCTCAACCAGCTCGAGTCCGGACCATCGCGGTGGATGCCGACTGACGCCCCCGGACAGGCCCGGTCGACAACGGCCCCAGATCGGTAGCGCTCCGCTGTCCGATCCGGCGCGTGACCGGTTGCTTCTCCGGAAGAACGTGCCCTCCAACCCGAGCAGGTGATCGTCGATGACCAACGTTCTCAAGATCAGCTCGCACGACGAGCTGATCGCGTCCATCCCCCACACGCTGGGGTTCACCCCACGAGGCATGGTCTGCCTCGCCTTCGGCGATGGTCCCACCGCCCGCCTCGACATTCCCGACTCTCCCGAGGAGATGGGTGAGTTCCTCCAGGCGCTCACCGACGTCTACCTCCACCGGCACCACCCTGTCCGCGTCGCCCTCGTGGCGTACGGCGAGGACGGCCGCGCCTGCGTCCAGGCGCTGGCTGCCTTGGGTGAGGCTCTGGTCAACAGCGAGGTCCGTGGCCCCGACGTAGGGCCGGTGCTGTGGGTCAACGGCGAGGAGTGGACCGACCTTCTCGAAGGCACCCATGGAACCGTCGACCCCGGCGCCCGCGCCCGGATCGACGCAGAGTTCGCCCTGATGGGCCGGGTCATGCCCGTCGGTCGGCGCGAGGACCTCGCCGCCGCGATGCAGGGCGACCCCACCGCGGTTGCCGAGCACCTGCCTGCCGCCGAGGCCGGCGCACTCGACATGGATGTGGCTGCCCGCCGGTCCGAAGTCGGGTGGCTGGGCGCACGGCTCGACCAGTTCCGCCGCGATCGGGAGTACCTCTCCGACGGCGACGCGGCCCGGGTCCTGGCCGTGCTCCCCGACAGCGGCGCCCGGGACGCGGCGGTGTTCAGCATGAGCCGCGAGGACGCGCCCGTCTTCTCGGAGTTCTGGCAGGACCTCGTGCGGCGGGCGCCGAGTGAGGTGCGTGACAGCCCGGCGACGATGCTGGCGCTGAGCTCGTTCCTGGAGGGCAAGGGAGCCCAGGCGTGGACCGCCCTCGACCAGCTCTCGGAGAGCGACCCGTTGGCGGACCTGGTGGCCGCTGCCCTCGAGCAGGCCGTGGACCCGCGTGAGTGGGACCGTGCGGTGCCCGCGGCCGCCGGTGCTCTGATGCAGCAGGCGGCATTGCGCGACACGTTCGCGCAGGAGCGCCGTGCCCACGACCAGGACGCCCACAACGCCCCCGGCGTCAACGGTGCCGGCCCGGAGTCGTCGGCCCCGGGCCTCTGAGAAGGACGGAGACAGACCCGTGCAGAACACTCGCTCGCCACTGGAGAAGCGCCTCGCGAAGCTCCTGGCCGCCACTCCCCCGCTCGCTGCTCGGCACACGGCGGGACACACGAAGGTCGACTTGGTCTACCTCGACGAGGAGACCCAGGACCGCCTGAACCGCAGCCTGCGTGAGTAGGCCGCTGCCGCGGTTGTCAAGGTTCCGGCCCGCGGCCTGTGGATAGAGATTCGCTATCCACAGGCCGTCGGCGGTGCGGTTGCGCTGTCGGTGGTTCGGTGCACACTCAGGGTGGAAGTGTCGGCACGATCGGGTTGTGCCGGCTGGCGGGGATTCATGAGGGTCCCGCCCACGAGGGGACGTGAGGAACATGCGGACGTCGACCAAGCTGATCCGCCTCTGCGCCGTCGTGCCGGCCGGTCTCGCTGGCAGCTTCGTCGCGGTCATCGGCCTGGGCTTCCTGCCCGGCGCGGGCCTGGTGTTCGCGTTCCTGGGCACGCTGATGATGTCGATCGTCTTGGCGTGCGGCAGGTTGGAGGCTCCGGCTGCCCGGATCTTCGGGTTCGCCCGCGGCCTTCGGCCCGGGCAGCGCGCCGTGCTCGAGCCGACGCTGGCCCTGGTCGAGAGGCTGGACCTCGCCCCGGGGCGGGTGCTGGTGCGGCTGACCGACACCGACGGCCTTCCTGCTACTCCGATCGGCCGGGACAAGGTGATCGTGGAGCCGTGGCTGGTGCAGGGCCTGTACGAGCGCCGGCTGACGGCCGCGGATGCTGCGACGGCGATCGGGCACGCGGTAGCGAGCCAGCGGGTCGGGCCGTCCCGGTTCGACCTGGCGGCGCGGCTGTGGGCGTTCCCCTGGACGCTGGTGTTCGTTGTCATCCGTCAGATCGCGCGCATCTTCTCGTGGGTGCCGGCGGGCGGGTTCGCGTGGCACTTGCGGATCGTGATCGGTGTCGTCGCGGTCTACCAGGGCTTCCAGCCGGGCGGAAACCCCACGCTCGGTGTCGCGACCGGCGTGCTGGTCGCGATCAGCTACATCGCACCCGCGGCCGACCGGGCCTGGCGCGCCGTGGTGGAGCGCGACGCCGACCGCATCGTGGCCCAGCGTGGCCTCGCTGATCCCCTGATCCACTTCGTGCAGTGGCGCCAGGGTGCCGACTCGATGGAGCGGGTACACCGCATCCGAGCCGCTGCGGCCGACCGCCCCGCGTCGACGCCGACCGCCGAGGCACCGGCGCCCGAAGTGGCCGGCGCGCGGGTGCTGACGCACCCCACGGCCCTCAGGTGAGCCGGGAGGCCCCGTCGTGGATGACCTGCACCTCGAAGCCGACCGGATCTTCGGCCCCTGCAACGACCCGACGTGCCCAGGCTCCAGGTCTACGGTCGAGCACGACGCTCGCCTCGACTTGGACTGGACCGGACGAGTTCACCTTCGACTCGTCACGGACGCCGAGGATCGCACCTCGGGAGCCGGCGACGCGTAGCAGAGGCCTGCTGGCCTACGGCTGTTCCCGGACCTCCAGGGGCGGCATGGCGTCGATGGTGCTGGGCCCGGTGCGCCGATGGTCGGCTGCGGGCGGGAGGGACGGCATGTCCTGCCCGATCACCCACGTCCAGACCCCGGTGCCGGTGTCGGTGGCGATCTCTTCGACCGCCTCGCGGTCCTCGTCGCTGGCGAGCAGGAACGCCGCGGTCGGGGTCTCGGTGTCGGTGAACACGAGAGAGGCCATGGGCCTGTCGGGGGCGAGGTTGTAGCGCAGCGACTTGGTGAACCGCCTGCGTGCCTCGAGCGCGGTGTCGAGGAGCAGCTTGTCGGCCAGTGACTCGTATGGCAGCCAGTTGCGGTCGGTCATGACCAGGGAGATCTCCTCGGCGGTGGCGAGGCCGGCGCGGCCGACGGAGAAGGTCGCGATGACCATCAGGTGGCCCTCGTCGTCGCTCTGCCACAGTTCGATCTCGTCCCCGAATCGCTTGTTGAGGCGGGCCAGGAGCGTGTCGTCGACCATGAGCGGCGCGTCGGGCAGGTGCTTGATGACCAGCTTGTGCCCGAACCGGGCCGGGTCGATGGCCTTGAGTTCGCCGATGAGCATCGTGAACTGCTGGGCGGAGCCGTGCTGCTGCATCGGCGCCCACGCGGAGAGCCGTCGTGCGGCGATCTCGGTCTTCTTCTCGACGTTGAACGGCTCGGGGACGTACAGACGCGTGGTGAGGGGCTTGCCCTTGGTGACCTTCCCGCGGGCTGCCTGGCGCAGATACCAGGACACGATCCGCCAGTTCCGCTTGCCGGACATGCCCGGTGACCAGGTCGCGAGGTCGGCTTCTTGCCACAGATAGTGCAGGACCGCGCGGAGGGTCAGCCGGTTCGGGTCCGCGGCCACGGAGTCGGCCACTCCCCCGCCACCGGCGCCGGCCGGTGCGGCCCGCTCGGCCTTGGACATGCGGAAGCCGAGCTTGATCGCCGTCAGGCCGCTGTCGGCTTCCTCGGTGATCGCGCTGCCGAGCACCTGGCCGAGGCCGGAGAGTTCTTCTGGCGGCAGGTAGGAGGCGCAGCGGTGGGCGTGCTCGAGGCCGGAGTCGGGCATCCGCTTGATGACGTACTTCTCGTGTCCGACCTTGGCGACGTACATGGCGACGCCGTCGGTGCGGCACATGCACAGGGGCCGGACCCGGTCGGTGTGCGCGGCCGAGAGGAGCTGCTGCACATCGGGGTTGTTGGTGTGGGTGATCCGGTGTCCGTAGAGCTCGAAGGTCTGCCGGTCACCGGAGTGCTCGCTGGTCGGGTCTGCCCGGCCTGGGGCCGGGTTCTGTGTAGTGGTCATGCCCGGAAAGGCAACGAGCCACCGCGCGGATCGGACGCCTCGGGCACGCCCGGTGAAAGTTTTCAACAAAGTTCTGACCGAGGTGTCCGATCTGCGCTCCGGGTGGGTGCCTTTCGTGGTGAGGGCGGTGGTGTGCCGTGGCGTGGGTGCTGCGGCCGGCGTCCTCACCAACGGGTTGGAGGTGCCGGGCGTGGCGCGACGGCGTACGAGTGGTGACGACTCAGATCAGCTGGCGCTGTGGGATCTTGGTGAGGAGCCAGGTGAGCAGGCTGGTGAGGAGACGGCCAGCGTTGGTGAGGTCGCCACCGCAGGTGAGGACCGGGCGGGCAGTTCACGTCGGTCCGTGACGGAGGAAGGGACGCGGGATGAACTCGTACGGGGCGCGGATGCGGGATCACTACGCGAAGCATCGGGCTACCGAGCTGGCGGCGATCTCGAATCCGGAGGACTTCTTCGAGCAGCTGGGGCTGCAGATCTCGGAGGAGGTCAGGACGCTGGCGGACCAGATCGCGGGGCCCTCGAGCCCGTCGGAGGGCTACGTGGAGCGGCTGGGTCGGTTGACGGAAGCGAAGGCGACAGCGGAGTCGGAGGTCCTGCGGGAGTACATGAAGCCGGGACTGTCCCAGGGCTGACTACCCTCCCTCAGGCGGCCGCCGCCGCTGCGGGCGCAGCTGACGGGCTGATTCCGGCCGGCGAGCTGCTGCGGTTCCAGCCCGGCTCGCAGCAGGACCTGGCTCCGACGACGACGCGGGAGCGGTTGAAGGCGAATGTGTCCGTGCTTGAGCTGCTGGCCGAGCTGGACGCGGAGAACCGGCTCCCGTCTGCTGAGGAGCAGGGGGTGTTGGCGCGCTGGTCGGGCTGGGGGTCGCTTCCGGAGGTCTTCGACGACACCGTTGATCACGCAGAGCCGGCTCTGCGGGCCCGCGAACTGCTGGCGGGTCGTGTCCGCGCGGCCGCGGCTCGCACCACGCTGAATGCGCACTACACCGACGCCGCGCTGGTGAAGGCCGTGTGGGCGGCCCTCGGGGAGGCCGGGTTCGACGAGGCCGCCGGTGGACGGGTCCTGGAGCCGGGCTGTGGCTCGGGGACCTTCATCGGGTTTGCGCCCGACCATGTGCGTGACGTGGTCGGTGTCGAGCTGGACCCGACCACCGCGCGGGTGGCGTCTCTGCTCTATCCCGCCGCGGACATTCGCGCGGAGTCGTTCGCAGAGACCCGGCTGCCTGAGGGGAAGCGGGACCTGGTGATCGGCAACGTGCCCTTCGCCGACGTAGTCCCGCACGACAAGACGTACAACTCGGAGCGGCTGAGCCTGCACAACTACTTCATCTACAAGAGCCTGAACCTAGCCCGGCCGGGAGGGGTGGTGGCGGTGCTGACGTCGCGGTGGACGATGGATGCGGCGAACCCTGCGGCCCGTGAGGCGTTCGCCTCCATGGCGGATCTGGTCTCGGCGCTGCGGCTGCCCAACCAGGCCCACCACCGTGCCGCCGGCACCGACGTGATCACCGACCTGCTGGTGTTCCGGCGCCGGGCCGAGGGCGAGGAGCCGCTGGAGTTGATGCCTAGTTGGCGAGGTCTGGAGCCGCTGCCATCGTTCCGTGCCGGCCCGGGGGTCGAGGACAGGGAGGTCAACCTCAATGCGCTGTTCGTCCAGCAACCGGCCCGGGTGCTGGGCCGGCTCACGTCGCGGATGGGCCGGTTCGGGCCCGAGGTCGCGGTCAGCCCACCGCTGACGACCGAGGGGCAAAGCCTCGCCGAGCGGGTCGCAACCGACCTGCAGCGCCAGCTCACCTTCGACCTCACCAACTACGCCGGCGTCCGGCCGCTGTTCACCCCTCGCCCGGTCGCGACACGGCCGACTGCCAACCCACCGGCGCGTACGCCGGTGGCACGGCCTGGCCGGTCGCCGCAGCGACGGATCGAGGAGGAGCCCCTGGTGTTGCCCGATCGGGTGGTGCGCGCCGAGGGGAACATCAGCATGGACGAGGACGGGGGCTGGCAGCATGTGCGCGACGGCGTCCCCGAGCCGTTGAAGGTGCCCAAGTCGCAGGCGAACGAGCTGCGGATGCTGCTGGGACTGCGCGACACCGTCGTCACGCTCCTGGAGGCCGAGGCCACCACTCCCCTGCCCGGGGACCTGCCGACCGCCACCGCCGTGCCCACCGGGCCGGGGATGGCCGGTGAGGAGCAGATGGCGGCGCTGCGGGAGCGGCTGAACCGGCAGTACGACGCCTACGTCAAGCGGTTCGGGCCGATCAACCGGGTCACCAGCCGCAACACAGGCCGGTTCGACCCGAAGACCGGGGAGCCGGTGCTCGCGCAGGTGCGGCCGCGGCAGGGCGGCTTCGGGGACGACCCTCACTCCCCGCCCGTGTTCGCGTTGGAGCACTACGACTCCGCGACCGGCACGGCCCGCAAGGCCGACATCTTCACCGCGCGGGTGGTCGCTCCACGGGTGATCCGCACGCATGCGGACTCCCCTGCCGACGCGGTGTCGCTGTGCCTGGACACCTACGGCGAGCTGCGCACGAGCGAGATCGCCCGACTGCTCGGCGTCGACCAGAGGCAGGCCGCGGACGAGCTGGAGGGGTTCGCGTTCGTCGACCCGGACACGGTCAAGCGCACCGAGGACGGCTGGACAGCCGACTGGGTGCCCCGAGCAGAGTTCCTGTCCGGGAACGTCCGAGCCCGGCTGAGTGGGGTCGGGGAGGTCCTCGAGCAGCTGGTCGATGGCGCGGTCGCGTTCGGCGACGAGTCGGCACAGCCGATGGTGCGCCGTCTCCAGGCGGCCGCGGCCGCACTGGGCGAGGTGCTGCCCGAGGACCTGGGGCCGACCGAGATCGTCGCCCAACTCGGCGTGCCATGGGTGCCGGCCAAGACGGTCGAGCAGTTCCTTAGCGAGACACTGGATGACCGCACCGTGGAGGTCGAGCATCCGGGCGGGTCAGTCTGGTCGGTCCGCGGCAACCGGCACACGGTGGCCGCCCGGAACACGTGGGGCACCGAGCGCGCGAGCGCGATCGACATCGTCCAGGCCTGTTTGGAGCAGCGCCAGATCCGGATCACCGACGAGACCCCGGACGGTCGACGGATTCCGAACGAGACCGCCACGTTCGCCGCACAGGAGAAGGCCGAGGAGCTGCAGGAACGGTTCGCGACCTGGCTGTGGGAGGACCCGGAGCGATGTCAGCAGCTGGTCCGTCGCTACAACGACGCACTGAACGCGATCGTGCTGCGCTCCTACGACGTCGCCGAGGACAAGCACTACCCGGGCATGGCCCGGGTCCAGGACGGCCGGCCGCTGCGACTGCGTCCCCACCAGCACGCCGCGGTGGCCCGGATGGTGGCCCAGCCGTCGGTGCTGTTGGCCCACGAAGTCGGGGCCGGAAAAACCCTCGCCGCAGTGAGCGGTGTTTCGGAACTGCGCCGCCTCGGGCTGGTGCGCAAGCCGGCAGTGGTGGTGCCCAACCACATGGTCCTGTTGACTGCACCACCGAAGGCCCTGATTCGAGGGCCGCGGCGGAAGTGGATGCAGTGGACGAACTACGACAGGTATTGCTCGACGGGGGCAGGCAACTCCCGCGGACTGGGGGCAGTTCGCGCCGGTACAACGGCGTCATTGCCGTTCGTGGTCGTCGACGAGCACGGCGAGGAGGTCGAACCGTTCTCGGTGTTCTTGCGGGACTTGATGCTCACGGATATGAGCCCGCTTACCGCGCGCTCTTACGCCCAGGATCTGCTGCGCTGGTGGCGGCTGTTGCATGCACTCGGGGTCGATTGGGATCGCGCGTCGCGCGCCGATGTCGAGGTTCTGGTCGGCTGGATGCGGTCGGCTGACAACCCGCAACGTCACCGCAGCCCGTCGACATCGACGTCGGCGCCGATGTCTGAGGGGTCGGTTAACCATCGCACCGGCAAGCGCGCGCTCGGGTCGGGCTACGCACCGGCGACGATCAACCACACCCTTTCGGTGTTGTCCTCGTTCTACACCTTCCACGCCCAGTTCGGTCGTGGCCCGGTCGCCAACCCGGTGCCGGCGAGCTCTACTCGCCGCGCACGGTTGGCGCACCGAAGCCCGCTCGAACCTCGGCCGCAGCACCGCCGCGCGCCGCTGCGGCAGAAGCCGCCGGTGCTGGTCCCGCGTTCGATCCCGGACGATTTGGCCGCTGAGCTGCTCGCCACGATGCGCAGCACCCGTGACCGGGTGCTGCTGGCGTTGTTCTTGTCCACCGGCGCGCGGGCGAGCGAGTTGCTCGGCGTGACCGGTGATCGGGTGGACTGGACCCGACAACAGCTCTGGGTGATCAGCAAGGGCACCCGCGCCTTACAGCCGGTGCCTACCTCGCCGGAGGCGCTGCGGTTGCTGGCGGCCTACTTCGACGAGCGCGGCACGCCCGCCGCCGAGGAGGTCATCTGGCGCACGCTACGCGGCCAGCCACGGCCGCTGTCGTACTTCGCCGCCCGGCGGGTGCTGCAGCGCGCCAACGATCTGCTGGGCACGGACTGGACGCTGCACGATCTGCGGCACACCACGATCGAGCGGATGACCGCCGACCCGAACCTGACGCTTGAGGACGTCATGACCGTCGCCCGGCACCAGCATGTGACCTCCCTGGACCACTATCTGCGACCCCGGGTCGAGGAGGTCTTCGACCGACTGCAGCAGCACTACGCCGCACCCCGACCGGCGACCACGCCGACGCCGGGATACGACGACGCCGACTTCAAGACGGTGTTCGGGGCGCCGAGTTCGGTGGCTGAGTCGACGGGAGAGTCCGATGGCTGAGCGACGACACACCAAGCAACGCGCGCTGCGCCCCGAAGCCCCGGCTCGCCCGCGCCTGCAGCTGGCTGCTCGGCAGATGATCGCCCCGTCACCGTCACCGTCCCCGGCCCCGGCGGTCCCGCCCCGCCCGCACGGGAACCTGGACACCGCGACCGCGGAGCAGATCGCAGCGATCGCCGACCAGGTCTGGCCGGTCACCCAGTCGCGCTCTTCAGAACGCCGCACCGGACTGCGTGCCCTGCTCACACTCCTGGCCGAGCATCCGGGAAAGACCTGGCAGGAGCGATGGCTGGCGTCCGGGTTGGACGCCGGCACTACCCAGGTTCGCGACCTCTTCAAGCTGCCGACGCAGCGCGAGCACGCAGGACAGGCGCTGAAGGTGCTGTTCTGTCTGCGGGTGATCCGCCCTTCGCTGGCCGCGTTCCGCGCGAGTCGGTTCAAGCACTACTTCCAGTTCTTCGAGGCCGCCCAAGCCGATCCAGACCTGGACCGGTTCGTGGAACTGGTCAATCAGGCCACTACCTCGCCGCACTACAAGCGCTGCGCACGGCTGGATGTCGCCGGCGCCCTGACCACCCAGGGCATCGAGCTGGCCGACCTGACCGCCGAGGGGTTGTTGCACCACGCGGTCGAGACCCGCCGCGGCCGCTACGGCGCCGGCTATGAGCACCACATCGGACACCTCGCCTGGCAGGTGCTGCACGAGTCCGGGCACTTCCCGCCCAGGGTCCCCGCCACCCTGCGCGGCGCGATGCGCGCCCCGGCGATGACCCCGGCCCAGCTTGTCGACTCCTACGGCCTGGCCGACCAGGACGTGGCCGAGATGCTCACTCGCTATCTGACGCGCCGCAGCCACGACCTGGACTACTCGACCCTGCGGGGGCTTGCCCGGGACCTGTGCGACATCTTCTGGCGCGAGATCGAGACGATCAATCCCACCCAAGCCGACCTCGCCCTTTCCGAGGAGACCTACCAGGCATGGCGGGCCGCGGTCGATGTCCGTCGCGACGGGAAGCCACGACTGGGCGCCCCTGGGATCGTTACCAACGTTCGTGCCCTCTACCTCGACATCCAGGGCTGGGCGGCCCACGAACCCGAACAGTGGGCCCGGTGGGCAGCACCGTGCCCGATCGGCCGTGACGGGCGCGCCAGAGCCCAGGCAAACCGACGCGCGAAGGAACGCACGGGCAACAGAACCCGGACCCTGCAACCGTTGCTGCCAGTCCTGGTCGCCGCGGCCGAGCAGCGACGCGACCACCTCGCCGCACTGCTCGCTGCCGCGACCGACGCCGGGGCCGGGCAGGGTCTGGTCGTGGACCGACGGCACTACAGCAGGATCTTCAGCGCCGGCGACGCCCGCCATCAGCGCTACCACGGGATCGCCAACGTCCGCGTCCATGATGAGCAGAGCGACCGACGTGTTCTTCATCGTCTGCGACGGGCTGAAGGGGCTGCCGGACTCGGTTGGTGCGGTGTTCCCGCAGGCGGTCGTGCAGACGTCATCATCCACCTGATCCGCAACACCTTCCGGTACGCCTCGAAGAAGTACTGGGGCCAGATCGCGGCGTCGAGCAGGTCGTGGCGACGGTGGTGCCGGTGCTGCTGGAGGTGGCCGCCGACATCGGCCGCGACATCGCGCTGCTGCCCGATCGCTCGCGTCGACCGCGGATCGAGGCCTGCGACGGCTTCTTCTGACCGGGATCCGATATCAGCCCCTGGCTGTCTCCAGGAGGTCGAGCAGCGGTCCTCGTTCGACCGGCCGTGGATTGGGGTACGGCGACGCGACGACCCGGTCCGCGACGGCGGCGAGCCCGTCGCGCGGGACTCCGAGGTCACGAAGAGTGGTGGGACCGTCGTGGCTCCGGGCCAGGGCTTCGACCACTGCGGTCGGGTCGTCACCGAGGACACGCTCGAGGCGGTCGGCCACCCCCGGCGCGCGCGGGAGGTTGAAACGCATCACGTGCGCGAGCAGCAGCGAGTGGAGCTCGGTGTGCGGGAGGTCGAAGGTGCCGCCGAGGGCATGAGCCAGCTGGTGGTGGAGGCCCATCCGGGTCTGGGCGAGACAGAGCCCGGCGAGCCGGGCCCCGGTCTGCAGCCGCCCCCGTGTTTCGACGTCCGCGAGGTCGGCGAGCACGTCGGGCAGGGCCCCAGTATTCGCGCGACCGACTCGCTGGCCAGCGCGTCGCTCATCGCGGTCGCATCCGGCGCCCACAACGCCTCAACGGCGTGCGCGACCGCGTTGAGCGAGCTCGTGAGGGTGAGGCCGGACGGCAACGACAGCGCGAGCTCGGGGTCGTAGACCACGGTCCCCGGCACGAGTGCGACGTCCCGGCGGGTCTCCTTCACCCCGTCCCGGGTCTCGCCCAGCACCGGTGTCACCTCGGAGCCGGCAGACGTCGTCGGTACGGCGACCTGGGGCATGCCCGTCCGGGCCGAGACCGCCTTCGAGAGGCCGACGGCCTACCCGCCGCCGATGGCGACGACCACGTCGATCGGGTCCGCGCCCATCTCGGCCATGAGCTGGTCGGTCACCACGACGGGCGTGTGCACCACCGGCCGGTCGAAGCGCAGGGCAACCCGATCACCGAGCGCCGCGACCACGGTGTCGGCGGCCGTGCTCGCCGACCGGGTCGCGATGACCAGCACGCGCCGCCCACCGAGGCGCTCCACCTCGTCTCCGACGCCGGCCAGCGCACCCGGACCGATCGCGACCCTGGTCGCCACACTCTCGTGGATCGTCACCATGGCGCGACTCTCTCACCTCGCCGATCAGGTCGTGACCTGGCCTTGGAGGACGTGCAGGGTGCGCGCCAGCAGTGCTGAGTCGTCGTCGGCCCGGGCGGCCGCGACCAGCTCCATCCGCGCACGGCTCGCGAGCGGTCGGTAGACGGTGCCGGCGACGACCAGCTGGGCGACCGGCTCGGGCACGATCGCCACTCCGAGGGCGGCGGCCACGAAGGTGACGAGCGTCGAGGTCTCGGCGACCTCGTGTCGGATCGCCGGCTCGAAGCCCGCGTCGCGGCACAGCGCCGACACGGCGTCGTACATCGCGGAGCGCCCGTGCCCGGTGTGGACGATGAGGTCCTCGCCGCGTAGGTCGGCCACGCGCACCTTGCTGCGGCCTGCAAGGCGGTGTCCCTCGGGCAGCGCGACGACGTACTTCTCCTCTCGCAACGGACTCATCGTGATGTCGGAATCCTCGGAGAGCTCACGAAACGGCCGCAACAGGGCCAAGTCGATGGACCCGTCGCGTAGGGCGTCGAGCTGGTCGGGGCTGAGCATCTCGCCGCGGAACGCAAAGTCGACTCCGGGCATCCGCTCTCGCAGCGCGCGGGCGAGGGCAGGAAGCAGGGAGTAGGTCGCCGACCCCACACAGCCGATCACCAGCCGTCCCTCCAGTCCGCTGCCGATCCGCACCGCCTCGTCGCCCGCGGCATCGACCGCCTGGAGGATCGCGCGGACGCGCACGAGGTAGACCTCCCCCGCAGGCGTCAGGTCGACGCGGCGGGTGGTCCGCTGCAGGAGTGTGACGCCCAGCTCGTCCTCGAGCTGCTTGATCTGCTGGGACAACGGTGGCTGCGCCATGTGCAACTTGTGGGCGGCACGGCCGAAGTGCTTCTCCTCAGCGACAGCCTGGAAATAGCGGAGGTGACGGAGCTCCATCGATCCAGACTCTCACGATATTGATCGCAGCGAAATGGATACTTCCTAATATCGGTCACACCGCTTAGCGTCGTTGCATGCCCGACATCGTCATCTGTGAGCCGATCCGTACCCCCGTGGGCCGCTATGGCGGCGCGTTCGCGTCGCTCTCCGCGGTCGACCTCGCGTCGCACACGCTGAGAGAGCTGGTCAGCCGCACCGGCCTCGGCGAGGGCGGCGACGTCGACGACGTCATCCTCGGCAACTGCTACCCCAGCGGCGAGAACCCCGCGATCGGCCGCATCGCCGCCCTCGACGCCGGTCTCGGCCCCGGCGTCCCCGGTCTCCAGATCGACCGCCGCTGCGGCTCGGGCCTCCAGGCCGTCTTGTACGCCGCCTCGCAGATCGCCAGCGGAGCGGGCAGCGTCATCGTGGCCGGCGGCGTCGAGTCGATGTCCAACGTCGAGCACTACGCCCTCGGCCTGCGCACGGGGATCCGCAGCGGGGGTGTCGAGCTGATGGACCGTCTCGTCCGGGCCCGCGAGACCGCTGGCGGGAAGGACCACCCCGTCCCCGGAGGCATGCTGGAGACCGCCGAGAACCTGCGCCGTGAGTTCGTCATCTCCCGCGAGGAGCAGGACGAGTTCGCCGTACGCTCCCAGCAGCGCGCGGGCGCTGCGCACGAGGCAGGCAAGTTCGCCGACGAACTGGTGCCGGTCACGATCCCCGGGCAGCGCGGCAAACCCGACGTCGTCGTCGACCGCGACGAGCACCCCCGCCCCGAGACCACCCTCCAGCAACTCGCCGCCCTGCGGCCGGTCCGCCAGAAGATCGACGACGAGTCGACCGTCACCGCCGGCAACGCCAGCGGCCAGAACGACGGCGCCGCCATGTGCGTCGTCACCACGCGTCAGGAGGCCGAGCGTCGCGGCCTGCGCCCCCTGCTGGCCCTCAAGTCCTGGGCCGTCGCCGGCGTCGGCCCCGAGGTGATGGGCATCGGCCCGGTCCCCTCGACCGCCGCTGCCCTGGCCCGCGCCGGCCTGACGCTCGACGAGATCGACGTGATCGAGCTCAACGAGGCCTTCGCCGCCCAGGTGCTCGCCTGCCTGCGCGAGTGGAAGGTCGACTCAGGCGACGACCGCCTCAACCCCAACGGCTCCGGCATCTCGCTCGGCCACCCCGTCGGCGCCACCGGCGCCCGCATCCTGGCCACACTGGCCCACGAGATGCAGCGCCGCGAGGCACGCTACGGCCTGGAGACCATGTGCATCGGCGGCGGCCAGGGCCTCGCCGCGATCTTCGAGCGGGTCGCCTGATGTCCGGCGTCGCCGTCCACCACATCGTCGCCGGCCCGTCGGACGCACCCGTCGTGGTGCTGTCGAACTCGCTCGGCTCGACGCACACGATGTGGGACGCCCAGGCCGATGCGCTCGCCGAGCACTTCCGGGTCGTGCGCTACGACACCCGCGGCCACGGCGGCTCGCCCGTGCCCGCCGGTCCCTACGACATCGACGACCTCGCCGATGACGTGGTCATGCTGCTCGAGACCCTGGGTGTCGAGAAGGCGCACTTCGTCGGCCTTTCGCTCGGCGGCATGACCGGCATGCGGCTGGCTGCCCGCAACCCCGAGCGCGTCAACCGGCTGGTCGTGCTTTGCACCGGAGCGCACCTGACCCCGTCGAGCGCCTGGCACGACCGCGCCGCCACCGTCCGCGCCAACGGGTCCGAGTCCGTGGCGGAGGCCGTGGTCGCCCGCTGGTTCACGCCCGGCTACCTCGAGGCCAATCCCGAGATCAAGGCGAGCTGCGAGGCCACGGTCGCCGCGACTCCGGCCGAGGGCTATGCCTCGTGTTGCGAGGTGATCGCGGAGATGGACCTGCGCACCGACCTGCCGGCCATCTCGGCGCCGACGCTCGCGATCGCCGGCGGGGACGACCCGGCCACCCCGCCGGCGAACCTCGCCGAGATCGCGGACAACGTGCAGGACGGACGACTCCTCGTCGTACCGGAATCTGCCCATCTCGCCAACGCGCAGCAGCCCGCGGCCGTCACCCCGGCGATCATCGCCCACCTGACCGGAGCATCCTCATGAGTCTCGACAAGGTCGTCCCGAGTGCCGCGGAGGCCGTGGCCGACATCAAGGCCGGATCGAGCCTGGCAGTCGGCGGCTTCGGTCTCGTCGGCATCCCGTGGATCCTGATCGGAGCGTTGCTCGACCAGGGCGCCGACGACCTAACCGTCGTTTCCAACAACTGCGGCGTCGACGGCGCAGGCCTCGGCCTGCTCCTCGAGTCGCGGCGGATCAACCGCGTGATCGCGTCCTACGTCGGGGAGAACAAGGAGTTCGCCCGGCAGTACCTCGCCGGCGAGCTGACCGTCGAGCTCACGCCCCAGGGGACGCTCGCCGAGCGGATGCGCGCCGGGGGCGCCGGGATCGGTGCGTTCTTCACGCCGACCGGAGTCGGCACGATGGTCGCCGAGGGCGGCCTGCCCTGGCGCTACCACCCCGACGGCACCGTCGCGCTCGCGTCGGAGCCCAAGGAGGTCCGCACCCTCCACGGCACCGAGATGGTGCTCGAGGAGTCGATCGTCACCGACGTCGCGCTGGTGCGTGCCGCCAAGGTCGACCGGGCCGGCAACTGCGTCTTCTACGCCTCGGCCCGCAACTTCAACATCCCCGCCGCCATGGCCGGCCGCATGACGATCGTCGAGGCCGAAGAGGTCGTCGAGGTCGGCGAGATCGGGCCGGACGAGGTCCACCTGCCCGGCGTCTTCGTCCAGCGCATCGTCGAGCTGACGCCCGAGCAGGCCCACAACAAGGACATCGAGAAGCGCACCACGCGCCTCCGTGAGGAGACGAACGCATGAGCTGGAACCGTGACCAGATGGCCGCACGTGCGGCGCTCGAGCTGCACGACGGCGAATACGTCAACCTCGGCATCGGCCTGCCGACCCTGATCCCGGGTTTCCTGGCTGCAGACTCGACCGTGACGCTGCACGCCGAGAACGGCATCCTCGGCGTCGGCCCATTCCCCTACGACGACGAGGTCGACCCCGACCTGATCAACGCCGGCAAGCAGACCGTCACCGTGCTGCCCGGCTCGTCCTACTTCGACTCCTCGCTTAGCTTCGCGATGATCCGCGGTGGCCACATCGACACGGCGGTCCTCGGAGGGATGCAGGTCGCAGTCAACGGTGACCTTGCCAACTGGATGGTGCCCGGCTCGATGGTCAAGGGCATGGGTGGCGCGATGGACCTGGTCAGCGGCGCACGTCGGGTGATCGTGCTGATGGAGCACGTCTCCAAGAGCGGCGCCCACAAGCTCGTGGCCGAGTGCACCCTGCCGCTCACCGGCCGCCGCGTCGTGGCCCGCACCATCACCGACCTCGGCGTCCTCGACGTCGCCGACGATGCCTTCGATCTCGTCGAGCTCGCACCGGGCGTCACCGTCGAGGAGATCACCGAGAAGACCGGCGCTCCCGTCCGGGTCCCGGTCGGGGTCTGACATGAGTGACACCCTCGACCTCGCCGCACGCGTGCGCCGGCTCGAGGACCTGCACGCCATCGGACAGCTCCGGGCGCACTACTGCCAGGCGCTCGACGACGGCCGCTGGGACGACCTCGTCGATCTCTTCACCCCCGACGGCGCGTTCGTCGGGCTCTCCACCGCGCGCGGCCACGACGAGCTGCGCACGTTCTTCGCCGACCTCCAGGACGGACCGTTGTCCGCCTGGTGGCACTTCTCGTCCAACGAGACCATCGACCTCGTGGGCTCACCCGCCCACGCTGCGACCGGAGCGACGTGGCTCGACCAGCCGTGCGTCGTCGACGGTCGCGCCCACATCGCCGCCGGTCGCTACCAGGACCAACTGGTCCGCTGTGACGACGGCCGCTGGCGCTTCGCCGAGCGTCGCGTGACGTTCTTCTACTGGGTGCCCGGCGACGAGGACTGGGCCCCCGGCCGCTACGGCTGGGCACCCGCCCGCGCCGCGGCCGACGAGCGCACCCTCGAGCGGATCGCCGCCCACTCAGGCGGATCCGCCCGGCCGGATCCGCCACGAGCGTGACTCGGGGCTCCCCCCTAGGGGGCGATGCAGTAGATCGTGACCTCGGTCTGGTCCGGCGAGATCGGCCGGAAGTGCCGGATCTGGGTCGAGAACTGATCCATCAGATACACGTTCGGGTATACGCACAGGTTGCGGGAGCCCTTGACCATGAACTCGCCCTTGGCCTCCCCGAACTTCTCCTTGAGGGTCTCCATCTGGTCCTAGAGCGGTCGGTCCTCCGGGTTGCCGGCCCAGGTCCACAGGCACAGGTGGCCGTTCGGGTAGGACCAGTAGCCGCCACCGGACTTGCCCCAGGTGCCGGCGTCGAGAGTCTTGGTGGTGTTGGCGGAGTCGCCGGTGTTGCGTCGCGAGGTGGTGGCCGCGTAGTTCCAGTGCGTGGCCGTGACGTGGTAGCCGTCGGCGCCGTTCTCGGCCTGGACTTTCCAGTTGCCGTCGTAGGTGTACGTCGATGAGCCGCGCAGCACCTCGAGGCCCTCGGGCGACTGGTCGACGAGCATGTCGATGACCTTCGTGCTGTCGCCCAGGTGCTCGGCGAACGTCGAGACGTCGTCGTTGATGCTGCCGAAGAGGAAGCCCCGGTAGTTTTCGAAGCGCGGCACCTTGGTCATGTTGTGCGAACCGTTGACGTTGAACGTGTCGGGGTAGCCCGCCCCGTCCGGATCCTTCACCTTCAGCAGGCTGCCGTTGCGGAACGTCCAGCCGTGGAACGGGCAGGTGAGGGTGGTCCGGTTGTCGGTCTTCTTGCGGCAGATCATCGCGCCGCGGTGGGCGCAGGCGTTGATCAGCAGATTGAGCTCGCCGTCCTGGCTGCGTGTGATGACGACGGGCTGGCGGCCCATATAGGTCGTGAAGTAGTCGCCGGGGTTGGGCACCTGGCTCTCGTGGGCGAGGTAGATCCAGTTGCCCTCGAAGATGTGCTTCATCTCGAGCTCGAAGACCTCTCGTCGGTGAAGATCCGGCGGTTGGCGCGGTAGACGCCGGCTTCGCGGTCGTCGACCACGGCGTCGGCGAGCACCGACTCCACGTGAGAGAGCGTCTCAGTCATGGGTTCCTCCAGCGATCGGGCGGGGTTCAGGTGATGCGGCGTTGCGGGTTGTTCGGGCCACCGTCACACGACGAGAGGCGGCCGTCACACGAGCCGAACTCGGCACCTATTGATCGTCAGCACCTCTCAATCAAGGAGAGTCCCGTGGAGTGGTGGGGTTTGAGGTCCAACGGCGGGGCTGCGTGAAGTAGGCGGCCATCGGCGGGATCTTCGGTGTGAAACGACCAAGTCACGCACTGAAGAAGACCCACCGATGGCCTTGTCCCAGTCTGCCCTGTCCGAGCTGCTCGAGGCGTTTCGCACCGGCGATGGCGTCGACATGATCCGCGAGTCGGTCCGCACCGTGCTCCAAGAGCTCGTCGAGTTCGAAGCAGCGGGCGTGATCGGCGCCGGCCGGTCTGGTCCGTCGACGCGGGAGCAGCAGCTCGAGGCTTAGATCGAGGACCTGACCCAGGCGCTAGGTGAGGCCCATCTGGAGGCCCGGGTGTGGAGAAGTCGGCGGAGGGCAGGTTGGGCCCTACGAGGACCTCGAGCTGATCCGGATCGCGTTTGGGATGCAGACCTCACTCGTGATGCGAGGAGTTTGGCGTTCCGGAACGGAACTGGCGCCGCTGGCAAGCACGAGCCAGGGCTGGGAAGCCGGTCAGGGGCCTGGTCGGCACCGGCCCGGAATCCGGCCAGGCAACGACGCCCCGAAGAGTCGCGCCCCGGTTGTCCGCCCGGCCCTGCGTTGTGTTTGCGACGAGCTCGTTGAGCATGGTGCGGTAGACGATGTCGGACAGCCTTTGAGGCAGCGCGTCGCTTCGTTGGGGGTTTCCCCGCAGCGATCTTGCGGACAGCGGTCGTCACCGCCACTCGGAGTGCTCGTCATCTACGGCTGAACCGGGATACTCCCCTCACGCAGGCGCGCCGGCAGCACACTCCATTCCAGCACGTCCTACTCCAGACCCTGTTGACGCTGCCTACCCGGTCCACGGTGGCGAGCGAGCCAAGGGCAACACGGTGACGTCGGGGGACACCGTGTGGTCAGGTGGAGGCGCTTTGGTGGATGTCTGAGGGGTGCACGGCCAACGGGGTCACGTGCACCTCCATGTAGGTGAACAGCGGGAGGTTGGAGAGGATGGCGTGGAGCTCGTCGTTCGAATCGACGTCGAACACCGAGTAGTTCGAGTACTCGCCGACGACGCGCCACAGGTGGATCCACTTGCCTTCGCGCTGCAGCTGCTGGGCGTAGTCCCTCTCCTGCCTCACGATCTGATCCCGGGTGTCACCGGGAAGATCGTGAGGCAGGTGGACGTCCATGCGGACGTGATAGAGCATCAGCTGGCGGGATCCAGCGTGATGTCGTACTGGATCAGAATGCTGCCGTCGGGCTGCTCTTGGGGGTCGAGCATGAGTTCGGGCTTGACCGCCTGGGCGATGTCGTCGTTGTTGTGGTCATCGCCGGGGAAGTAGAGCTGGGCGGTGAGCAGCTCGTGGCCAGGGGCCGAGACCTTGACGTGGATGTGAGCCGGCCGCCAGGCGTGCCAGCCCGCGGCCTCGATCAGGGCACCGGTCGCGCCGTCGTGTGGGATCTGGTACGGCTGGGGCTTGATGGTGTGGATGCGGAACTTCCCATCGTCCCCCACGGTGAAGACGCCGCGGAGGTTCCACTCCGGCTGGCCCTCGGAGAACTGGGAGTAGAAGCCCCCGTTGTCGTCCTGCCAGACGTCGACCTTGCCGCCGGCCAGGGGGGTGCCGTCGGTGGACCTGATGACGCCTTCCCAGACCAGTGGCGTGCCGGACTCTTCCCGCTCGAGGGTGGATCCTTCTGCGCCGCGCTCGGGCGCGCCCGGGACGTAGTAGGGGCCTTCGATGGTGCCCTTGTTGCCCTTGCGGTGAGCGGTGGCCACCTCCTCGACTGCGTGCTCGACGAAGACATCGAGGAACAACGGCCACTCGCCGTCGGCACCGACCTGGATCAGCCACGCCTTGAGTGCGTTGTACTCGTCGTAGGTGACCTGGTGCTTGCGGATAGTGGCGTGGACGGCGCTGAGGACCTCGCGAGCCAGGGTGTCGACTCGGTCCTTGGGGACGTCCTTGACTGCGGCGAACGGGGACTTGTCCGCCTGGAACCGATCGGTTGCAGCTGCGCCGGAGGCCGACGCGGTGGCTGACTCGACTGTGGTCATGTTCTTCCTTCCATTCCTGTTGGTGCGACCTCCGGATGTTCCGGAGGGAGTCTGGTGCCCGGCCGTTCTCGGCTATTTGTCGAGGCGGTAGTGGGTGAGTTTCGATTCGTCGATCTCCACCGAGAGTCCGGCGCCCTGCCGGACGACGAGCTCACCGTCGTGAATCTCAAGGGGGTCGGTGAGGAGGTCGTCGCTCATGTCGAGGAAGTTCGACAGCTCTGCTGCGCGGCGCGAGGTCAGGCTGAAGGCCGCCCCGAAGGCGGCGGTGCACATGGTGCCGAGCTGTCCGTCGATCTGGTTGCCCATGATGACTTCGAGGCCGAGTCCTTCGGCGAGGTGGTGAACTCGTTGGCTCTGGGTGAACCCAGTCCTTGCGCACTTGATGCTCAGGGCTGTGGCGGAGCCGCCAAGGATCTCGCGGGTGACCTCGGCCGGGGTGGTAACCGATTCGTCGGCGACGAAAGAGATGTCGAGGTGGTCGACCAACCATCGCCGACCGAGAACGTCATCAGCTGGGCACAGTTCCTCGGCGAAGCTCAGGCCGAGGTCGGACATCTCCCGCATCGCCTGGAGCGCCTCCGTTGCGCTCCAGCCGCGGTTGCCGTCGACGTAGAGTTCGATCTCGTTGCCGAAGCGCTCGCGAAGTGTCCGGACGACGGCCGTGTCGAGGGTGTAGGGCTGCCGCCCGACCTTGACCTTGAAGGTCCGGATCCCATGGGTCTCGATCATCCGCTCGGCTTCGGCGACCATCTTCGCTGGCTCTTCGAATCCGAGCATGTGTGAGACGCGCAGGCGGTCGGTGTACCCGCCCAGCAGTGCGGTGACCGGCTGATTGAGGGTGCGTCCGAGGGCGTCCCACAAGGCGATGTCGATGGCGGACTTCGCTGCAGGATTGCCAACGGTGCGCTGGAGGCGCTGCTGGGCCCGTTCCCGGTCAAGGAGCGTGAGTCCGATCAGCTGCGGCGCGAAGATGGTCTCGATGACGGCCACGATGCCCGCCTGCGTCTCACCGTAGGTGAAGGGCCGCGGCGGCGCCTCGCCCACACCGACCACACCGTCATCGGTGTGGATCTTCACCAAGACGTGTTCGGCTGTGTGCACCTCGCCGCTGGCGAATCGCAGCGGCTTGACATACGGGATGGCGAACGGAATCGCCTCAACCTTGACGATCTTCACAGGCTGACCTCGTCGATGAACGAGCTGGACAGGCGCGCAAGCTCGTGATCAGCCGCGAGGACACCCACGACGGCGCTGACGACAGGGCGCGGTTCCTCGGCGCGCCACCCGAGCGCCAGCTCGATGGTCCCGGCGTCGGCGATGTCACGGAACCGCACGCCGGCGAGCGGGAACGCTCGTGCTGAGGCCGGTACGAGGGCAATGCCCATGCCGGCAGCAACCAAGGACAGCAGGACAGCCGTCCCCGGCGCCTCGTGGGCGCGATCGGGGACGAATCCGGCTGCCCGGCATGCGCGAAGGATCGCATGGTTGACCGCGGAGTCCCGGCCGGCGTACCCGATGAAGTCCTCGTTGCGAAGGTCGATGAGTTGCGGGGCGGAGTGGCCGACGAGGCGGTGGTCCTCGGGAAGAGCCAGTATCAGCGGCTCCTCCTCGATCATGTGGGTCGCGATGCCGTCGCCCACCACCGGAGGGCGCAGCAGTGCAATGTCGATGGCTCCGGTCCGCAAATCTTCGCACAGCTCGGGGGTGAGGAAGTCGCCGCGTACGTCGATTGCGATGTTGGGCAGTTCGCGTCTAAGAGTCCGGACGACATGAGGCAGGTGAGAGATCGCCGCGGTGCCGACGGTTCCCAGCCGGACCAGACCGTGCTTGCCGTCGGCTAGGCGTCGCACCCCCCGCATGCTGTCCTCGACAGCGGCCAAGATCCGCCGGCTCTCCTCGAGGAAGAACTCGCCCGCAGGCGTGAGCGCGACGTGACGGGTGGTCCGGTTCAACAGCGTCACGCCGAGCTCGGACTCCAGGGACCGGATCGCCTGTGAGAGCGCGGGCTGAGCGATGAGCAGTCGCTCCGCAGCCTGTCCGAAGTGACAGGTCTCGGCGACAGCGGTGAAATACCGAAGGTGACGCAGTTCCATATCGGGGCTCTCGTCTCTTGTCCGCATACGGGTTGTGACGGGTATCACTTCACGGTAGGGCTTCTCTTCCATCACACACAAAGACCAATCACTCGTGGAATCATTGTTGAATCGAATAAATGGATCAGGCGCCGAGATGGGCTATGACGAGGTTTGCGACGGACTCCGGGGCCTCAACAGGCAGGCGCTAGCTAGGTGCCCCACGCCGGGTAGGACGGCGAGGTGGCCGTCCTGGACGCCCTCGGCGATCTCGCGCAGCAGCGGGACCGGTGTCGGGAGGTCCTGGTCTCCGGCGATGGCGAGGACCGGCGCGTCGATCTCGGCGAGGCGGTCGGTGACGTCGAAGCCAGCCAGGGCGTCGCAGACCTGGGCGTAGCCGACCGGGTCGACCTCGAGGAGGCGCCGCGTGAAGGTGTCGGTGATGTCTGGCCGGCGTTGGGTGAAACCCGGGCCGAACCAGCGCTGCAGCGAACCCTCGACCACCACTTCGGTGCCCTGGCCGGCGACCAGGTGTGCGCGTTGGCGCCGCGATGCCGTATCCCCGATCCGGGCACTGGTACAGGTCAGGATTGCTCCGGAGATTCGTGGCCGATGCTCCAGGAGCAGGTGGAGTCCCACCGCGCCACCCACCGAGTCTCCGGCGTAGGCGAACCGCGGGTGAGCGAGGCCGTTCACCGCAAGGAAGCGGTCGACGGCGGCCACCACACCTTGCGCGATGGACGCCATCGACACGGGGTGCTCCGATACCGATCGGTTCGTGCCGTGCCCGGGCAGTTCCCAGCCGAGCACGTGGAACTGGTCGGTCAAGAGAGCGGCCACCTCCCCCCACAGCTCTCGAACCGACGTTCCCAGCGAGGGACCGACGACCAGGAGCGGGCTTGCGCGGCTCGAGGTCAGCTCGACGGTGGAGATAACCGGTACGTCAAGGACGGTCATGCCTGGCCCTGCAGGAGTTCCTTCAGGGAGAAGCTGAGGTCATCGGCCCGCTCAGGATCGATGCTGCGCCCCTCCCCCAGTGCTCGCTTGACGGCCATGAAGTCCCGCGGGTTGTTGACCACGTCAGCGGCGATGAGGCGGTTCTGCTGGAAGTAGAGAACGGTGAGTCGGGTGGACTCCGCGCGCACGACGTAGGCGTCATACCCGTCGGAGATGCCGGCGATCTGGATCTTCAGGTCGGCCTGGTCGGACCAGAACCACGCGACCCCGCGGCGTGGAGTCTCCAACCCGGTGAGCACGTACGCGGCCAGCTTGGACTGTTCCAACGCGTTGTTCACCGACTCGATCGTCAAGCGCTGGCCGGGGAGGTTCGGGTGGGGTTGTTCGGCGCAGTCGCCCACCGCGACGACGCCGTCGATCGAGGTTCGGCCCGCCTGGTCCACCACGATCCCACGGCCACATTCCAGGCCCGCCTTCTCGGCGAGTTCTACATTGGGTAGGGCACCCACACCCACGATCACCACGTCGGCGGGAATGGTGACTCCATCGGCGAGCCGGACGTGGGTGACCTGCCCGTCGACGTTGCCCACAAGTTCTACGACGCTCGTGTCGAGACGGATCTCGATGCCGGCTGCGGCATGCCTCTTCATCAGGTAGTCGGACAGGGGCGGCGCGCATACCCGGCCCAGGAGACGTGGCGTTGCCTCGAGGACGGTCACCTCAAGTCCACGTCGACGCGAGGCGGCGGCGACTTCAAGGCCGATGAAGCCGCCGCCCACCACCACGAGCCGGGCTGTGTCGACGAGCGTGGACCGGACCTGCTTGGCATCCTCGATGGTGCGCAGGGTGTACACCCCGGCCAACGATGCGCCGGGCACCGGCAACTCACGTGCCCGGGCACCGGTGGCGAACGCAAGCTTCTCGAACTGC
Organism: Nocardioides hungaricus; assembly: GCF_054782915.1. Lineage (NCBI taxonomy): Bacteria > Bacillati > Actinomycetota > Actinomycetes > Propionibacteriales > Nocardioidaceae > Nocardioides > Nocardioides hungaricus. Next base: position 28,870 of record NZ_BAAGRO010000034.1, read on the forward strand.
ACCGTGGTTGCGTCATCGAGCGTCGCGGTCCCCCCCTTGTCGGCGAGGTCGATGCTCACGACACGGCGGCCCTGTAGGACCTCGATGTCGTGCTCGTCAAGGAACGCCGGTGCCCGCAGGGCGAGGTTGTCCTCGTCCTCCTTTCCTTCCAGGAAGCCCTTGGACAGCGGCGGCCGCTGGTAGGGCAGGTAGGGCTCGTCTCCGATCACCGTGATGTGGCCACCGAAGGCCAGGTCACGCAGTTCGGTGGCCACACCGAGCCCGGCTTGCCCCGCCCCCACGATCAGGACGTCGGTGTCCGACCTCGCGCCGCCTGCCTCGCTCATTGTTCGGGCGCAATCGTGAGTTCGAGGCCGTCGAGTTCCTCGGTCATCCGGAGCTGGCAGGACAGCCTGCTTCGCTCCTGGCGAGGTGTCTCGGCGTCATCGAGCATCTCGTCTTCAAAGTCCTCGGCCACACCGGTCGCCTCGATCCATTGAGGGTCGACGAAGACGTGGCAGGTGGCGCAGGCCAGCGCGCCGCCGCATTCGGCGACGATGCCAGGGACACCGAGCTTGATCGCGGTCTCCATCGCTGAGGCACCGACCCGGGCCTCCACCTTGTGGGTGGTGCCGTCGGGACTGTGGAAGATGATCGTCGGCATGATGTTTCCTTCGAGATGCGGGTTCTTCAGAAAAGCTCGAAGTACTCGCGGTGCTCCCAGTCGGTCACGCCGTTGACGTAGGTGTCGGGGTCGGGGTTTGCCTCGACCCAGGCGTTGTAACGGGTGATCTCGCTGCGCTTCATGGTGACCATGTAGTCGATGAAGACGTCACCGAAGGTCTTGCGGAAGAACGAGTCGGCCTCGAGGGCGTCCACGGCGTCGGCCAGGCTGGTGGGCAGCTGGGGCACGTCGGCCGCGTACGGGTCTTCGCTAACCGGACCCGGGTCGACCTTGTTCAGGATCCCGTCGAGTCCCGACACGGTCTGGGCGGCAATGTAGAGATAGGGGTTGGCAGCGGAGTCACCGACCCGGTTCTCGACGTGGGAGGCCGTGTCGTTGGGTGCACTGATGACCCGCATCATGGCCGCGCGGTTGTCCTTCCCCCAGGTGAGCCGGTCGGGCGCGAGGGAGTAGGGGCGGCGGCGGCGGTAGCCGTTGATGGTTGGCGTGGTGAACACGGAGGCGGCGATGCCGTGCTGGAGGCTGCCGCCGACGTAGTGCTGACCGAGTTCAGACAGCGGGGAGTTGTCGGTGGGGACCATCAGGTTCTCGCCGCTGTTCAGGTCGGCCAGCGAGGTGTGCAGGTGCCACCCGTTGGCGTAGAAGCCGGCGATCGCAGGGGTACACATGAAGGAGGCGATGTGTCCGCTGCGCTTGGCGATCTGCTTGACCGTGGTGCGGAACAGGGCCGCGGAGTCGGCAGCCTGGAGGCCCTCGAGGATGTCGAAGGTCGTTTCGACCTGGCTCGGGGCCCACTCGTCGTCGAAGGAGCGCAGCGGCAGTCCCATCTGGAGCAAGGCCTTGCGGATCGGCTTGAGGACGTCGTCGATCTCGTCGAGGTGATCGACGAGGAGGTAGTTGTAGCCGCGACCGACAGGGGCCACGTGCGGCGGGTCCGCCGGGGATCCGGGAGCGCCCAGGGAGCCGCCGTCGAGTCGGTCGTCGACCAGCCGGGTCAGGTACCACTCCATCTCCAGTCCGGCGATGAGCTTGGCGCCGGTGGCGGCGAGGGCGGCCAGGGACTCCCTGAGGATGGTCCGGGGAGCGAGCGAGAAGGGCTGACCGTTGGTCATGTAGAGGTCAGCGAACACGAGAGCGGTGTTGTCCACCCAGGGCAGAATCGTGAAGGTGCCCGGATCCGGAACAGACTTCACGTTCGGGCTCCCACCCAGACCCTCGATGGCGAAACCGCCGTCCGCGCTGAAGGGGTTCAGCACGATCGCGTTCGCCGGGTCGAAGAAGAACGGGGCCATCGTGAGCTCGTTGCCGGCCTCGAGCGCTGCAGCATAGGCCGACACGGTCAGCGCCTTGCCTCGCAGGAGCCCGTGCTGGTCGGGCCACACCAGGCGGACGATCTCGATGCCGTGCTGCTTGATGGTCTCCAGCGACTGCTGGGCGGCAGCCTGCTGCTCTGCGGAGTAGAGACCGTACTGCTCGACGAACTTTGCGGTTGTTGCCATGGAATGCCTCCGAATGGATTGCGGACTGGTTGACTTCGACTGGATGGGTTGACGACTCAAGACCTTTAGGGGCTCTCGGCCCTCAAGGCTTGAAGCCAGTCGACAACCAGTCGTTCTCCTGGCGACAGTGCTGTCGCCGCGAGCTCTTGACGTAGCGCCGGGACGTCGACGCCGAAGGAGGCGAGCTTGTCGCCTTCGAACCCGAGCAGAGTCTCGATACCGGCTCGGTCCAGGTCGGGGTGGAACTGGATGGCCAGGACCGAGCCTGATGACCATGCTTGGACGTAGCGGTCCGAGACCGCGAGCGTCACTGCACTGGGTGGCGGCATCATCGTGTCGGAGTGGAACGAAAAGAACCGCCCCTCCAGGCTCTCCCCCGCGTCCTCGACGGCTTTGACGTCGATGAACCCGACTTCGAGGCCATTGTCGCCTGCCAGTGCGTGGCCTCCGAGTGCCTCAGCCGCGAGCTGGGACCCGAGGCACACGGCCATCGTCGGCACCTCAGCGTTGTACGCGGCGGCGATATATGCCTTCTCCTCGACGAGGTAGGGGTGGTTGTCGACGTCGTAGGCGCTCTGAGGTCCCCCCAGGACGATGACGCCTGCGACGTCTTGGAGCGGGGGAAGGGCATCGCCGACGACGGGCCGGGCGAGGTGGTACGGGATGCCGACCTCGGCGGCGGCCTTCGCCACGACTTCGACGGAAGGGTTCTCGATGTGGCCGATGACGAGCACCGGACGCTGGTCGTTCATGGTTGGGTTCTCGGCTCGATTCGTGTGTGCCAGGGGTCCCAGTGGTCGATTCCCGCCAGCGCGGCGAGCAGCTCGCTCGCGCTCTGGCGGTCCACGGCGACCCAGGTGTCATCGGGATGGACGCGGTAGGGGGTGAAGTCCCACAACTTGAGGGCCTTGGTCTGAGCGATAAGGGCGCGGGCCGCTTCGGCTTCCTTCTCCAGTCGGGCGACCCGACGGTGGAGGAGAGCGTTCTCGCGGCGCAGGCGCTCCAGCTCGGCGGGCTCAACACTCGAGGGCGGTGGCTGCACGGTTTCCTTAGCTTCGGTCATGTCAGCCATGACTCAGAACACGATCGTGAGGTTCTCGTGGTACTGCTCGGAGTCGAGCAGGTTGGCTTGCTTGAGCCTGATCTTCCAGCCGTCGCCGTCGCCGTCTCGGGTGAGGACGTGCCCGTACCAGCCGGAGTAGGTCTTGGTCACGCCCGCACGGAACTCGTTGATGATGAAGTTGGACCGGACGAGGGTGTCCCCGCCGACGTCCTCGAGAACCTCGACGTTCCCGACGATCCGAACGGTGCGGGAGGCGGGAATCTGGCTGTAGGCCAGGCCGGTGCGGAGCCAGTAGACGCGGTCGGTGAGCCGGCGACGGTCGTCGAAGGCGTGGGAGACCTCGGTGCGGGGCTCACCCCCGCCGGAGGTGACCGGCACCCAGTACAGGCAGTCGTCGGCGAAGAGGTCCAGCCAGTCGTTAAACCGCCCCTCGTCGATCAGGCGTGCTTCTCGGACCAGGAATGCTGTGGCTTGAGCGAGCGTGACCGCCTCGGGGGCCGGCCAGTCCTCGCCGAAGCTGTCGCGGTAGTGATCCAGGCGGTCGTAGAAGGCAGCGTCGACGTGGTAGGAGAAGGACGAGGTGTCGGCATAGTGGGCCGGAACCGATGAGGTGCTCATGCCTGGGCTCCGTCCATGCGCTTGATCCATTCCGCGTAGTAGCTGCGCATGTGCAGCTCGTCGGTGACCGCGGTGGAGACCACGCCGTCCTCGGCGGCAGACTGCCAGCCGGTTCCAAGACCGCGGTTCATCAAGATCCACTCCTCTTCGACGACGTCGAGGCCGCGCTGAACCTCTTCGAAGTTGGCTTGGTCGTCAGGCTCGCCGAAGGCGGGGAAGTCTTCCTGGGTCCGCATCCGGACGGTGTTGACCTCCTCGGGGACGCCTCCAACGCTGGTGGCATGCCACGTGAGCTGGGTCCGGTTGACGGCGAGGGGCTCGATCACCTGGATCTGGTTCCCGATGATGAGCAGGTTCGGGAAGATGCTGAGGTTGATCTGGGCGCCCACGCACAGGTCCAGGAGCTCGTCGGCGCGCTCGGGATACTTGGCGCGGATCTCCTCCTCGAGCCTCTCCCGGCCGGGCTGGGGGCGCTGGTTGACCCAGAAGCCTCCCTCGTGGGCGGACCGCTGGTCGATGACGCTGTGCCCGTTGCCCAGTGAGTAGGAGCGCATCGGTCCGTCGTCCGGGGTGCGACCGAAGTAGGACATGTCCTTGGACTCCCCCATGCGTGAGGCCATCTCCAGCAGCGATCGGTGCGAGAAAGAGGGGTGGTAGCCGTCGCCGGCGTTGTCGTAGGCCAACTTCCAGTTGCCGCGGTACCCCATCCGGTAGGCCGCGCTGCGGACGAAGACCTCGCCGTTGGGCGCCCGGTCGATCCAGTAGTCGAGCCACGTGGTGGCCGGCCCAAGCCAATCGGGCACCGAGGGGGCATCCTCATTGAGGGTGCCGAAGATGAAGCCACGGTAGGTCTCGATGCGATTGACCTTGCGCAGCCCGAACTGCGACTTGTCGAAGTCCATGCCGTAGCCCTCGGGCCACGGCGCGCCGACCAGCTCCCCGGTGTTGCGGAACGTCCACCCGTGGTACGGGCACTGGAAGCTCTTGGCAACCCCGGCCTCGTCGCGGCAGATGGTCGCGCCACGGTGCGAGCATCGGTTGAAGATGCCGTGGAGGGCGCCGTTGCGGTCTCGCGTCAGGAGCAGCGGTCGCTGGCCCATTCGCAGCGAGAGGTAGGAGTGGGGTTTCGGCAGCTGAGACTCGTGGGCCAGGTAGACCCACGACTGTCCGCCGAAGACCTTGACGATCTCCTCCTCGAACACGGCCGGATCCGTGTAGAGGGTTCGATGAACCCGGTCCTCCAGGATGCGATCGCTCCACCGACTCAGGTCGGTGAGCGCGCCGTCAGAGACCCTCTCGCTGATTGTCATCTCTTCCTCGCCCTCGTCGAATTGCTGCTTTTGCCTGCTGGAGCCCGTCCCCTGGAGACTCGCGATTGCGCATACTGGCTCTCTCTACGACGCTAACGACCCTGTGGTCAGTAACACAAAGACCAAATCAAGGCGAACTGATAAGCCGAATTGATAAGTCACCTGGTGTAGCGACCCGCAGTTCAGGTGCCGCAACGTAGGGGTCGCAGCGCGCACCGCCAAGGTGACGTGCGGCTGGCCGGGGATGATCGAACCGCATCCGACCGCGGCCGCGCTGGCCGTGAACTGCGTAGGCGGACTGGTGGACGCGCCACCTTGCTCAGAACTCGACGAGCTGGTCGCGGACGTCGGTGGGTACCGCCCGCGCGATCTCCTCGATCTGCGACCAGGGGATCCCCTCGCGCGGGTTGTGCCAGGACTCGTCGACGCCGAACCCCAGCCCGTCGGGCGTCCCGACGATCCGCTCCCCCGTGTCCGGGTCGCTGGTGCGTGCCCGCCCAGCCACCCTCACGGACATGTGCGACCTAGAAGGCTGCTGAACAATCCGCGTGGCGGGTGGGGCTGATGGTGTCGGCCTGAAATCCTTGGGTCATGCAGGGTGAGTCGGATCGGCAGCGTGAGTTGCTGGACGTGGAGTCGGTGGCGGGGCATCTTCTCGATCCGGGCAGCGTGTTCGCCTTGCTGGCCCGGCATCGGGACCGGTTGTTCCCTGCGGAGTTGTTCGCCGACCTGTTTTCCTCGCGCCGGGGCCGTCCTTCCATCCCGGGTGAGGTGGTCGCCTCGGTGATCGTGCTGCAGTCGCTGTACGGGCACTCGGATCGCGAGGCGGTCGACGCGTTGACCTTCGATCTGCGGTGGAAGGCCGCGTGCGGGTACGCGATTGACGCCAAGGGTTTCGACTCCTCGGCACTGACGTACTGGCGGCGGCGGTTGGCGGCCAGCGACCGCCCGCAGCGGATCTTTGAGGTGGTCCGCGAGGTCATCGAAGAGACCGGGGCGGTGGCCGGGAAGCAGCGTCGGGCTCTGGACTCCACGATCCTCGACGACGCGGTGGCCCGCCAAGACACCGTGACCCAGCTGGTCGCTCAGATTCGACGGGTGGGCCGCGAGGTCCCCGGCGCCCAGGAGCTGATCGCTACGCACTGCACCCGGCTCGCGGCACTGACCGGGCAGGGCTACGAGCAGCCGGGCAAACCGCGGATCGCCTGGGACGACCAGGCTGCCCGCGACGAGCTGGTCACTGCGTTGGTCAACGATGCGCTGGCGCTGCTGGCCGCCTTGGACACCGCGGCGATTGAGGAGGCGGCGGCAAGGCCGCGGACGCGGTCGCGTTGCTGGCGCTGGTCGCCGGGCAGGACGTCGAGCCGGCCGAGGACTCCGACGGCACCGACGGCCGGTGGCTCGCATCGCCCGCAAGACCACCCCTGACCGGGTGATCTCGACGGTGGACCCCGACACTCGGCACGCCCACAAGTCCCGCGAAAGGCGCCAGGACGGGTTCAAGGCGCATCTGGTGGTCGAGCCCGACACCGGCCTGACCAGCGTGGTGCGGCTGACCAAGCCCAGCGGCTCGGAGAACTCCGACGCCAACGTGGGCGCCGACCTGGTCACTGCCGATGCCACCCTCTCCCAAGACAAAGACGTCGAGGTGCTCGGCGACTCGGCCTACGGGACCGGCGACATGCTCCAAGCTCTGCATCAGCGCGGGTGGGTGCCGGTGATCAAACCCTGGCCGCTGACCTCCGCGGTCAAGGGCGGGTTCACCATCGACGACTTCACCCACGACCCCGCTACCGCGACGGTGACCTGTCCGGCCGGCATCACCCGCGCGATCACCCAGGCAGGCAACGCGGTTTTCGGCATCGCCTGTGCTACCTGTCCGCTGCGGTCCAAATGCACCACGGCCACACGCGGCCGGACCCTGAGACTGCACGAACACGACCTACTGCAACGTGAGCACCGACAACGAGCCAGCGCCGACGGATTCCAGGCCAACTACCGACAGCACCGACCAATGGTCGAACGCTCGATCGCCTGGCTGACCCGCGGCAACAGACGCGTCCCCTACCGAGGGGTCGAGAAGAACAACGACTGGCTCCACCACCGCACAGCCGCCTTGAACCTACGACGGCTACTCGCCATGGGACTCACCATCAAAGACAGCACTTGGCAGCTGGCCTGACCAGCCGATGGGCCACCACCGGGGCTTGGTAACCCGTCCTGGCGCAATCACGCGGATCACAGGCGGGCGGAGCGATCCCGTCGTCGCACCCACGAGTGCTGACCCAAAGTACAATTCGACGGCCCGGCCACCTTGCGCCCGTCGCCCACACGATCCGCCGAGCCAGATTGCGCCCTTATTCAGCAGCCTTCCAGTGAGGCTCCGCCTCTGACCGTCGAGTCTGGGGCTGGCCTGGGCGGGCAGGCGGGCGCACGCTGTGGTGATGGGCGACGTCCTTCGGATCGGTGATCTTCTTGATGGTCATGCCGCGCTCGATGTGGAGTGCCTGGACCGGATCCATCTCAACGGGTACGTGCCGAACTTGCAGGTCCCTGGGCAGGTCGCCTCGTTCATGACCGCGCACCTGAAGCTGCCGATCCCCTCGCCGGCGATCATGGAGAAGATGGGCACCCGGTTTCGTAACGCGGTCCGCACCTTCGCCACGACCCATCAGATCCCGGTGGTGAAGTTCGACAAGCACGATCGCAAGCAGGAGGTAATGGCGCCCCACATCGCCCGGCAGGCCAAGACCGGGGTCTCAGGTGTCGCCGCGATCGGGGTCGCGCAGGAGTTCCAGAACGTCTTCGCCGCCTATCGCCGTGAGGGCAGCAGTTGGTTCTCCTTCTTCAAGGCCGATCGCCGTGTTACGTGCTTCTACTTCTACGTATGGGACGAGGACTTCGGTCCGGCGTTCATCAAGGTCTGCACCTACTTCCCCTACCCGCTCAAGGTGTGGCTCAACGGGCACGAGTGGGCCAAACGCCAGGCCACCCATGCCGGGATCGGGTTCACCGAGCTGTCCAACGGGTTCGCCACGTGCGAGGACCCGTCGGGTTTGCAGGACATCTGCGACCGTCTTGGCCCCGGCACGATCGAGGTGTTCTTCGAGCGGTGGATGAGCCGGTTACCGCTGCCCTTGACGCCCACCGACCGTCAGGGCGGGTACTGGTGGGAGCTGTCGATGCGTCAGATCGAGGTCTCCAGGACCATCGTCTTCGACGCCCCAAGGCACGCCCGCGGGTTCTTCGAGGTCCTCGTGGTCGACAACCTCGATATCGGGCGACCCGAGACCGTCGAACTGATCTTCCGCGGTCACCGGGCCCGCCGTGGTCGACCACCACAGGTCGAGCAGACCTACAAGACCAAGGTCGTCACCCGCGACACCGTCGGGCTCACCATCAACGCGTTCTTCAAGAACTCCCGGATCAAGCAGTACCTCAAGGACGGCCGTGCGCTTCGGGTCGAGACCGTCATCAACAAACCCGATGACCTGTTGTGTCGCCGGCGCCTGGAACACCTCGACGAGCTCCAGGCCAAAGGTCGTGCCATCAACGCTCGCCTGCTCGACAATGAACGTGTCGGGCAGGGTTGTGTCCTTGCGAGCCCAGCCTTTGAGCGGGTCGCACAGTCCACCGTCACCGACGATGGCAGGAGGTCGCCCGCACTACGGTTCGGAGATCCTCGGGTCATGGCCCTGCTCGGCGCCCTGTGCGTCGCCTTGAACTCCCTCGGCTTCACCAACCGGAGCCTGCGTGCCCAGGTGAGCCAGCTGCTGGGCGTTCCGACCGGCGAATACACCGTCAACCAGATGAGCTACGACCTCGCCCGACTACGCCGCAAGGGCCTCATCGCACGAAGGCCGAAGACGAACACCTACGACCTCACCGCTGACGGGCAACGCGTGGCGATCTTCTACACCAAGGTCCACGACCGGCTCCTCGGCCCGTTGATCGCCGCCGACGCCCCACCAGCACCCCTCGAGGTCCGACGCGCACTGGCCACCATCGACCAACACGTCAACAAGCGAATCGACCAGGCGCGCCTCAAGGCAGCCTGAAAACTCAAGACAATCGTCAGAGTTCGATGAACCTAGCTTCGCTAGGCCACTTCTAGAGGCCGGGTCGAGGAGGATCGAGGTCAGAGCCCAGCCCGACCACGACCTCAGCAGCGTGCTGACGCCGACGACCCGTCACCACCCTCGGCGGACTTGTCATCACGCCACCTCGGCCGCGGCACCCTCAGTAGCGGTGCCGCGGTCGACACCCGTCGTCCCCGGCTTCGGTGTCGTCGGCCTCGTCGTCGGTGTCGTCTCCGGTGCCGGTCTCGACCTGACGCAAGCGGCGTATCGGCGCCTGGTCCAGCGCGGTGAGCTGCACGACGCCCTTGATCGCGAGCTTCTCCGGCACGGGCACGCCGTACCGCTGGCGGGAGCTTGAGGCCGGCGAGGATGGGTAGGGGCAGAGGGCCTGAGGAGTGGCGGATCTCGCTCATGGCCGACTGCGGGCCCAAGGAGCCGCTCGATGGCGACCGCGGCCGCCACCTCGGCGTCCGCGACGGCCTGCTCGGCCTGGGCCCGTTCCTCCCCGGGGACCTCGACGTCGACCGACGCCTCGTCGGTGCGCCGCTCTCGGGCCAACTGATCCGGGTCGAGCTTGAGCCGGCGCTCCCGCGCCGCCTGCAGCCGAGCCTCGCGCGCCCGATCCCGACCCGCCTGTGCCGGTGCCGCCTTCCCCACCGGGGATCACCTCTTCCTTGAGTCGGTACGTGACGGAAATCCACCGCGACCCTTCACAAGCAAGAAGCAACCTCGACCGACCCAGATCGGACACCTCGGACCCGCCGACTTTCCGACCGCGGGAATCCGATCAACTCACCCGGCTTTCCAACCCCTCACCACCCTCGCACCTCATGCACCCTGACGACGTGCCGACTTGCCAAGTGCAGAGAACTCGAGCAGTTCTCCCGGGAGTGGCTGCAGGCCTACCCGCAGGCCCGCATCCTGACGTGCGGCACCGAGGACCTGGTCAAAGACAAACGACAGTTGTTCGTCGCACGCGCCGCAACCGGGGAGTGGGACGCAGTCATCATGTCCCGCTCGGCGTTCGAGAAGATCCCGGTCTCCAGAGACACCGAGGAGACCTACCTCGACGAGCAGCTGACGCAGCTGCGGATGTGGCTGGCCGCCTCGAAATCCGAGCGCGGGCTGTCGGTGAAACGTCTGGAGGGCACGCTTGCGCGGGCCGAAGAGCGGTTGAAGAAGCTACGCGACGTCGAACGCGACCCGGCGATCACCTTCGAGGCCACCGGGATCGACTACCTGTGCGTGGATGAGGCGCACGGCTACAAGAACCTCCGGCTGGCCTCCAACATCCCCGGTGTGGCCGTGGACGGGTCGAACCGGGCCACCGACCTGGACTTGAAGATGTCCTACCTGCGTGGTCGGCACGGTAGGCGGGTGGCGACGTTCATGACCGCCACGCCGATCGCCAACAGCGTCGCGGAGGCGTACACGATGCTGCGCTATCTCGCCCCGGCTGATCTGGAAGCGGCGGGGATCAGCGACTTCGACACCTGGGCGGCCACCTTCGGGCAGGTCGTCACCGACCTCGAGCTCTCCCCGTCCGGGACGGGGTTCCGGATGAAGGCGCGGTTCGCGAAGTTCAACAACGTCCCCGAACTGCTGCGGCTGTGGCACCAGGTGGCGGACGTGAAGACCGCTGAGGACCTGAATCTGCCCACCCCGGACCTTGAGGGAGGAACGCCAGAGACCGTGGTGGTGCCGCCGACACAGGAACTGATCGACTTCATGGCGCTGCTCGCCGCGCGGGCCGACGCCGTCGCCTCACGAGCTGTTGATCCGAGCGAGGACAACATGCTCAAGATCAGCGGCCACGGCCGCGCGGCCGCGCTCGACCTGCGGCTCGTCGACCACCAGCTCGACGGCCTTGGAGCCTTCTTGGACCGGGAACCCTCCAAGGTCGACGCGGTCGCCGAACGCGTCGCCGGCATCTACCACGACCACGCCGACATCGTCTTCGGCAAGGACCCGGAGCCGGGCGCCCTGCAGCTGGTGTTCTGCGACCTGGGGACGCCGACCGGGTCAGGATGGAACGCCTATGAGGAGCTCAAGGCCCAGCTCGTCTCCCGCGGCGTCCCGGCCGGGAAGGTCCGCTTCATGCACGAGGCCAACAACGACCGCGCGAAGGCGCGGCTGTTCGAGCAGGCCCGCACCGGCCACGTGTCGGTGCTGATCGGGTCGACGGAGAAGATGGGCGTGGGCACGAACGTGCAGCGCCGTGCGGTCGCCCTGCACCACGTGGACTGCCCATGGCGGCCGGCCGACCTGGCGCAGCGCGACGGCCGCATCATGCGGCAGGGCAACCTGAACGCGTCCGTTCGGGTGTACCGGTATGTCACCGAGTCGAGCTTCGACACCTACCTGTGGCAGACCGTGGAGCGGAAGGCGAAGTTCATCAACCAGCTGATGCGCGGCCGCCTCGACGTACGCGAGATCGAGGACATCGGCGACTCGGCCCTGTCCTACGCCGAGGTCAAGGCCCTCGCATCGGGCGACCCACGGATCATGGAGCTGGCCAAGGCCGAGACCGAGGCGACAAAGCTGGAGCGACTGGAGCGCGCCTGGTCCGCCGCCCAGCGCAGCCTTGCAGCGACGATCCGGGAGGCCGGGCCGCGACTGGAGCGGCTCGCGACCGACCGGGAGCAGCTGCTGGCGGCGATCCCGGTGCGGCGCGACACCGACGGCGACGCGTTCTCGATCCGGATCAACGGCGCGGCCTACACCAAGCGCGCCGATGCCGCCCCGGCACTGCAGCGCGCCCTGCTGTCGGTGCAGCCCTACCAGCGCGACCCTCAGCCGCTCGGTGACGTGGGCGGCCTGCACCTGCAGGTGTCCGCGGACTCGTGGATGGGCCAGCCCCGGTACGTCGTCTCGCTCGTCGAGGTGCCGCGGGTGCACCTGCTCGTCGAGGCCGGCGACGTGCGGCAACCGAACATCGGCCTGGCGACCCGGGTCGAGAACCTCCCTCGGCGCCTGGAGCGGGTCCTGGACGACGTCGAGATGGACACGACGAAGATCAACCGTGAGGCCGAGAAGGCCCGGGACGGCCTGGGCGACGTCTTCCCGCGTGCCGGCGAACTCGCCGAGGTCCGCGCGAAGCGGGATCGGCTCTCGGCCGAACTGGCCGCCGACAGCGCCGAGAAGGCCTCCGGTGACCCCGCGACCGAGCACGACGCCGCCGCTGCGGCTAACGGATCCCAGCTCGACACCTCCACCAACCAACCCGGTCAACCCGGCCAGGCGAGGCGGCCGGCGATCACGCCGCCGCCTCCTCCCCCGCCGCGACCGGACGAGGGTCCCCGGCCGCCGGGCACACCAGGGTGGTCGCGATGATCCCGGTGCGAGGTCTAGTTCCTGTCCACAGGCGGGCTGCCGCTGCTGTTCTCCACCAGTTCGGGCGCGCCAGATGCGCCGGGCTGGCCTGTTCTGTTCCACTGGGTAGCGGGGTCGAACCTGCTGCCGACCTCTCTCGAAAGGACCAAACCTGATGCCTGTTCCGACCATCGATCGCGACGGTGACGTGCACGACGGGACCCCGGACTTCGTCTACGCGGTCTCGCTGCTCGCCGCGCTGGAGGGCGCGACCGGACAGGACGGGCACGCCGTGGTGTTGCCGTTCCTGGGCATGGCCCGCGCCGAGCTCACCGACTTCGGGCAGCGGCGCCCCGCCCACTTCGTCCCCGTCCAGATCGGTGACCTGCGGTCCGGGCTGGCCGACCTCGAGCAGCGCCTCGCCGCGCTCCTGGCGGACTCGCACGTGCTCCAGCACAGCCTCCGTCTCGACTCGGCGCGGCGGCTCCTGCGCCGCGGCGTGGCCGCTGTCGCATAGGAACCCCCGCACCCCGTGTCCGATCGGTGAGCTCGGCGGTTGCCTTTCCTCACATGACCCCGAATGTGCCGGTTCCCGGGTTGGGTGCGCGCGTCCGAGTCACGACGCCCACCAGCCCTCATTCCGGGATAGCGGGCACCGTGACCGACCTGGAGCCCGACGTACACAACGACGGCTCTCCCGCTGTCACGGTCACATTGCTGACCGGAGAACGGGTTTGGGGGCACGCCAACCGGTTCACGACCGATCCGTTGCCCCAGGAGGCGACGTGGGCGGACTACGTCACCGCGCACGGCGGGCCCGAGGCGACAGGATGGTGGGTGACCCTGCGCTGGTACGCGGACTCGGAGCACCCGCGACCGGAGGCCGTCGGCCCGTACCCCTCCCAGGAGCAGGCGGTGGCCGCCATGCAGGACTCGCTCCTCATCGACGGATTCACCGAAGGCACCAACCGCGACGAGTGGCTCGACGACGTGTACGTCGCAACTGATCAGGCCTCGATCACCCGGGTGTGCACCGACTACGGGCACCGAGTGACGCTGATCGACCCCTGCGACCCGAGCCACTTCGGAGACCCCGACCCTGCGCCCCCCGGCACCGCTCGCAGCGGACTGCTACAGAGTGGAGCACTGCACGCACCCAGCTCGAAACTGGGCCGGCCTGCCACGGAGGGCAGCGTGGCCGGGGCTGACCACTCCCCCACCGGGCCAACCCTGTAGCGGTTCTCTCCACATCCATCTCAGCCGCGGTGTCCGATCCGTCCGTTCGGCGGTTGCTTCTCCGGACATGGCAACGACTTGTCCCAGCGAGGGGCCGGCTGGTGAACCGCGATGACGGTCACGACCTACGGCGAGCACGCCGAGAACGCGGCCCAGGCGCTCAACGCCCTGATCCGCGACGACGTGATCCCGGCCGACGAGTACGCGGTCGACCAGCTACTGCATTGCCGCGAAGCCGTCGTCGACGCGCTGCGCCAGCGGCTCTACGACGTCGGCCAGGACAGTTGGTACCCGCCGCCAGATCATCTGCCGGCCCGGACGCCGAAGCCCGTGCTGGCCGGGCTGGATGAAAAGCTCGCAAGCCTGGTGGACAACATCGCCTTCGCGCTCCCCACTCTCCCCCTCGACGAGCGTCGCGCCCACACGGACTACCTCACGCCCGCCTCGGAGGATCCGACGGTGGAGTCGTGGCGGGCAGCAGCGATCGAGCTGTTGTCCGCCTCCCACGCCCTGTCGGCGGCCGAGGACCAGCCGTGGCGCAGCGATCCGGGTGCGGGCTGGTGGGTCATGCGCGACGTGGCGGTGGCCCTGGAGGCGGTCCTGGTACTCGACTCCCGGCTCGACGAGGTCGGCCTGCTGAACGATCACCAGCGACCGGAGTACGCGATGGGTCTGGACGAGAAGCGCATGGTGCTCTCCCAGACCGCCCGGGTGGCAACCTGGCATGCCACCAGCGCCGGCCCCGAAGAAGCCACCCCACGGCTGCAACAGCGAGCCCCAACCACGGTCGTCGAGCCGATATCGATGGTCTCCACGCCGACCGACCTCGCGGGCGCGCAGCAGCGGCTCGCCCAATTCCTTCGCCCAATGATGGCCAGTGACGCGTTCTACGCCGACGAGCCGGAGATCACCGCCGACTCCGCACGGCAGGTCACGGCCAGCCAGCTCTATCTGTGTCGGGCGTTCGCGAAGGCCGCCGGGCATTCAGCCAAGACCAGCATGTTCGCGGCGCTCTTCGAGGAACGGGCCGAGGTGCTGGAGTCGTTGCAGCCCCAGATCAGCCATCTGGCTGACGTCACGCCTGCGCAGGAGCCGAACATGCGTCGGTTCTGGCAGCAGAGCGAGCTCACGACCGCGGTCGCCCGGATGGAAGACCACGGCGTGCCGATCCGTTTGCAGCCCACGCAGATGGTCGAACTGGCCAAGGCGACCCACGAGGTGACCCACAACCTGGGCAAGGCATTGCGCCGCGAGCTGCTGCGTGGCAACAGCAGCCTGATCGACGCCCACCCTCGCCACCGCGACGGCCCGGTCCGGGTCGGCCGACGCTCGCGGCTGGAGACCACGCTGACCGACCTGGTCAACATTCCCGCTCCCAACGAGCCGGTCGCCCGGTTCAGCAATCCTCTGCAACGAGCTGCCCTTCAGCAAGCGCTGAACCTGACCCCGACCTCCTCGGCACGGCCACCGACGCCGTTCCCGGCGGCCCGCCGCGTCACCTACGGCGCTCCGGCCCTCTAACAACTTCAGAGCCTTGCCCGGCCCCGTCAACGCGGTCGGTGGTCCGCGAAGGACACCCACAATCCCCGTCCTCCGAGTCTCCCGGGGAGGTGTACCTGCGGGGCCGGGCACACACCACGACTCAGCAACCGACACGAAGGAGTCCACGCCATGACAGATCAGCAAACCGCCATGCAGCGGTACACCGCGGAGAAGGCAGAGCTCGAGGACGCGGCGCGCGACGTCGTGCGGGTCCGCGATCAGATCGACCGGCATGGTCCCCACGGTCTCCCCGGGGTCAGCCGCGAGGACCTCAAACGGCTGCTCCTGAACGCCGAAACGCGGCTGGCCACGGCCGGCGTCGCACTCCAGGCAGCTCGCCAGGAACTGCCTGACCGAGCCCAAACACACCTCGAGGGACCGTCGCGATGAGCACCCACACTGAGGAGTCCCGGTTCACCGACCCTGACACGGCCGTCGACCACATCCGCCGCGTCGCCCGGGAGACCGCGGAGCAGTCCGGCTACCGCGCGGCTGGGTTCGCGGTGATGGAGCTGCGCCGGGAGTACCGGATCATGCCGTTGAAGCAGAAGGAGGCGCCGCCGGACCGGCTGGCCACCTGGCAGGCCGTGCGGATGGAGACCAGGTCGTTGGTGCCGATGGCGATGGGCGCGCACGGCGGTGTCAAGGCCGATGCGGCGTTCTTCAACGCACGTGTGGCCACTCCTGCCGACCAGCCGCTCCCCCAGCAGCCGGACTGGGCGCCCGACCCGTCGGTGACCCTCCAAGCGGCCGCGCTCCGCGCACAGGCACCCGCTGCACCGCGCCCGCCTGTCACTTCGCAGAGTCCCTCGGTTGACCGGACCCCAGCCCGCTGACCCGCCTAACAGTAAACAACGTTGCGGTTATCGCGTACTCTAGAAGCGATAGTTTCGGTATCAGCGAGTTTGGGGTGATCAGAGTGCGTCGACCGAGTCCAGCCAAGGTGCGTCTAGCCGCCGAGCGGATCGGCCAGCACGTCGTGACATGGCGCCGCCTGCTAGGTCTCACCGCCGAACAGGTCGCCCAGCGTGCCGGCATCTCCGCCCCGACGCTACGCAAGCTCGAGCACGGCGACCCGAGCGTGACCCTGGAGACCTACCTCAACGTACTGCGGGCCCTCGGTCGGCTCGACGACGCTGTCACCGCGCTCGACCCGTACGAGACCGAACTAGGTCGCGCCCGCGCCGACCAGGTCCTGCCGAAGCGGGTCCGCCGCTGATGGACACACAACTGGACGTCGACCTCGAACTGGGCGGGCAGAGCGTCCATGTCGGCACCGCCCACTTCACCCGCCGCGGACGCGCGGTCACGACCACGTTCACCTACTCCCCCACTTACCTGGCACGGCCTGACGCCTACGCCGTCGACCCGGCTCTCCCCCTCGACGCGGGCCGCGGGCACACCACCGGGCTCCCGGGCGCCTTCGCCGATAGCGCTCCCGATCGGTGGGGCAGACGACTTATCGAGAAGGCCTGGGCCGGTCCCGCCTCGATCAGCGAGGTCGACTACCTCGCCGGCGTCTCGGACCACTCACGTCAGGGCGCCTTGCGCTACCGGCGCCCCGATGAAACCGGCTACATCGCCGCGGGCCACGACATCCCACGACTGGTTGATCTGGGCCGGCTGCTCCACGCCTCCGATCAGCTCGCCGGCGCCGGCCGTCACCACGACGTGGAGGAGATGCACGCAGTGCGCGAACTCCTCGACGTCGGCGGCACCACCCTGGGCGGCGCCCGTCCCAAGGCCTCCGTCATCGACGCGGATGGTGCGCTGTCGATCGCGAAGTTCCCGCACCCGGGCGATGAGTGGGACGTAATGGCGTGGGAGAAGACCGCACTCGACCTCGCCGAGCGGGCCGGCCTCGACGTACCGGCCCGGCACCTGACCAAGGTCGACGGCCGCAGTGTGTTGATCCTGCGCAGGTTCGATCGCGACGGCGCAACCAGGCTGGGTTATGCCAGCGCCATGACGCTGACCGGCCTCAGCGACGGGGACCCGGCCGACTATCTCGATCTCGCGGCCGCGATCGCGGACCACTCCAACCAGCCCGACGCCGACCTGGCAGACCTGTGGCGCCGGATCGCGGTGTTCACCGCGATCCACAATATCGACGACCACTTCCGTAACCACGGGTTCCTTCACTCCCCCGGCGGCTGGGCACTCGCTCCGGCGTTCGACGTCAACCCGAACCCCGATCCGAACAAGGCCCGGGCAACCTCGATCAGTGGCGCAACGTCCTCCACGGAGGAGCGCGAAGCCCTCCTCGAGGCGGCTCCCTACTTCGGGTTGACGGCCGATCGGGGCGCCGAGGAGCTCGCCCAGGTCCACGCCGCGACCGCGTCCTGGCGCACGGTCGCGGCCAGCAACGGCATCCCCGAGCACGAGTTGCGGATGTTCGTCGACGTTCTCCCTGCCCCTCCGGGTGGCGGCCATCCCGGTCCGGCTCGTCGCTCCGCGACCCTCCAAGCCGGCGCACTCAACCTCCCGGCGACCCCAGTCGACAGGACGTCACTGCCTCCGGACGCCACTCCCCCATCCGCCGGCCCGATCGGCTTCTGAATTCGAATCACCGCCGTGTAGTTCCGGCGGCCTCTAGCTCATCTCACACACCCCGGCCAGACGCCCCAGAACGGCCCTCTCG
This sequence comes from Nocardioides hungaricus, assembly GCF_054782915.1. Taxonomy (NCBI): domain Bacteria; kingdom Bacillati; phylum Actinomycetota; class Actinomycetes; order Propionibacteriales; family Nocardioidaceae; genus Nocardioides; species Nocardioides hungaricus. Next base: position 46,834 of record NZ_BAAGRO010000034.1, read on the forward strand.
CGGTCCGCGACGCCTTCGGTGGGCCCAACCACGCCTCACGAGGACAATCGCTGAGACGAGGCCATGTCGAGCCGTGCCCCCCTCCCCGCACTGCCGCGACGCCATACCGCAGCGCGGTAGTGCCCCCCACTACCGCAACGCACTACCGCACCAAAGTAACGCAAGACGGTACCGCGCCAACGTGCCGCAACTCACGACCGCTCTTGCCGGCGCGCCCCACCATCGCACCGCAGCAGTGGTGCGCGGCACCGCGTGACCCTGCCGCTACGCACTACCGCTGATAACCATGGCAGCGGAGCAACGCGCCGCGCTAGTGGTCCGCGTTGCCGTCGAACTGTAGTGCAGTGCGATGGTGTGGCGCGGTGGCGTTCGCGTTGTCGTAGAGCACTACCGCACGACGCTACCGCGTGTCGCTACTGCATTGCGGTAGTGCGCTGCGGCATGATCTGAGGCGTTCCGCTTCCCGATCAACGCACAGGAAGGCTTCTTCCCCAATGGCCTTGACCCAAGACGTGCTCAGCCGAGTCATCACCTTCGCTAACGGGAAGGGCGGCGTCGGGAAAACGACCTGCTCGACCAACTTCGCTGGACTGTGCGCAGCTGCTGGGTGGCGCACCTTGTTCGTCGAGTTCGACCCGCAGGGTGACGCGGGGGACGACCTCGGATACAAGCGCAATCCCGAGAACGACCAGGGCGCCCACATGCTCGAGGTTCTCGACGAGCACAAGCCCCTGCAGCCGGTGCTTCGCGGTGTTCGCCCGAATCTCGACGTGGTGCCAATGGGCCGCGAGGCACTCAAGAACATCGAGGACGTTCTGTCCGGCAAGGAACGCCGTGGCACCGAGTACCGGCTCATGCTGGCCGAGGCATTGGCTCCGTTGGCTCGCGAGTACGACCTGATCGTGATTGACACGCCGCCGACCAGGCCTGTGGTGTTGCAGCTGGTGCTGGGCGCCACGCGGTGGCTGGTGGTGCCGACGAAGAGTGACCGCTCCAGCATCGGGAACCTGGCCGAGTTGGCTGCCGAGCTCGCCGAGGTGCGACACGTCAACCCGCAGGCCGAGATCCTCGGGGTGGTGCCGTTCGACTTCGACAAGCAGGCCACCCGGGTGAACCGCGACGCGTTGGAGGACATCAAGACGGTTCTCGACGGCGCCGCCTCTGTGTTCGTCGACGATGCCGAAGATGTCATCACGATCCGACATTCAGTTGCGGCGGTGGACGCGCGTGCGGCGGGCAAGCTGGTGCACGAGCTGGCCGAGGTCAAGAGCGAGGAGGAAGCGGGGGAGCCGTGGTGGAAGGCGCTCCGAGAGGGGCACCGCCCCGAGCGCATCCCTGGCAGCGTCGGGGCACTCGCCGATGACCACCTCCTGTTGACCAACGCGATCTTGACCCGGATCGGCAAGTTCGAAGAGGCCGTGGAACAGGGAGAGAGCGCGTGAGCCGCCGCGAGCCGATGACCCCGATCTCTGGGCTGAAGAAGCCGAGCCTTCCTGCCCCGAGTCCTCGCCCGCGGACGCTGGCACCGGTTCCTGAGCCGACTCCTGACACGGTCGAGCAGCAGCCGGACTCCCTGACCGAGGGCCCTTCGAGGGCGCCGGCAAAAGAAGACGCTCCCGCGGCGGCCAGGTCCGGGGCGACAGCCAGTACCGGCCGTACGAGGAAGGCCCGCGCCGAGAAGTCGGCGGCGGGACGCAGTGCGAGCGCGGACACGATGAAGGCGGTCTCTGTGTCGGTGCCGCTCACTGTGGCCGAGGCATGGCGCGACACCGCGAAAAGGGACCGCACTTCCCAAGTTGACGTGCTGCTCGACGCCCTGGTGGCACGTCAGGACGAGCTCACGGACCTGGTAGCGGCGCGGACCGAGCAGCCCACGGTCAGCGACGGCCTCTTCGACCGGACTCCGGGCGCGAAGGGGGAGCGGTTCGTCGGCGTCTCGCTGCGGATCAAGTCAGGCAACCTCCAGGTGATCGACCAGCTGGTCGACAAGCACGGCGCCGAGTCGCGATCGCAATTGGTGGCCGCGGCCCTGTCCGCGCACCTCGGCTGACCCGGGACACAACGAGGGGAGTTCGGGTGAGCACAGGAGTCGACCAGACGAGGCGAGCCAGCCATCTGCGCCGGCCATTGGGAAAGCCGTGTCGTGCCTGCGGATCGACCGACACGTGGGTCGAGCTACGTCGCGAGGTCGACCGCACGCGGCCAGGAGCAGCGGGGGAGTGGCCGTACGCGGTGTGCCAGGCCTGCGGCGACGCTGCTCGTGGGCGCCGCACCGAACCCTCCCCGCAGCCTTCACCGTCTGCGGCCAGGCCACCGACGGCCCCAACGGCTTCACCGACCGTCGCGGAAGCGCCCGACGATGGCGCCGTCACCTCTGATCAGGGCGACCCGCGGCGGGGGAGGCCTCCGCGGCCGAAGGCAACCGATGAGCGGGTAGAGGAGCTGCTGAGCGCGGCTGGATACAACCGGGCGATCACGCCTGAGGTCCTCGAGGAGCATCGTCGGTTCGCGACGCATGCCGGAAAGCCGGGGCTTCCACGTTGGAAGGCTGCGGTAGCACTGTTGAACGGCGCCATGGGCGCCGACGAGGTGCCTCATGTGCAGGAGATCTACGCCGAAGAGAAGCGGCGCCGCGAGGTGAACAGGGCTCGGGCAGCCCGAAGGCGCGAGCAGGCCGGCGAGCTTGCCGATGAGCACGTGGCCACTGCGCGCGAGCACGTTGCGCGGGTGTGGGCAGAGACGGGGGAGGGGCCGACGTGGCGCGAGCTGGCCTCCGCGCTCGACGTACGTGGCCCACTGGCGGCGGCGATGATCGAGGTCCTGCATCAGCGGGGCGCACTCGTTTCGACCGTGGAGCCTCGCTCGCTTGCGGTCGCTCCTGAGTGGACGCCCAGGGCAGACCGGTGACCGTCGGACGGGAGACTTGACCCATGAGCGATCCCACCCCGTCGAGTCAGGAGCGCGCCGTAGGCCCGGTGCGCCGGCCCTCGGCGGGTGAGGCCGCCACCCCGGACGACCTGGTCGAGCGGGTGTCTTCGCTGGTCCGTGAGGCCAGAGAGTCCATCGCGTCGTATGCCAACGCGACGTTGACGCTGACCTATTGGCAGGTCGGTTCGCTGATTGACTCCGAGGTGCTCGGCGGGGAGCGCGCTGGCTACGGGTCGCAGATTCTTGCGTCACTGGCACACGAATTGACGGCACGGTTCGGGAGAGGATTCGACCGGCCGAACCTGAGCCGGATGGTCACGTTTGCCAGGGAGTTCCCCGACCCTGAGATTGTTGCGTCACTGGCACACAAATTGAGTTGGACTCACTTTGTGGCGCTCCTGCCGCTGAAGTCGGACGAGGCACGGAGGTTCTACGCGGACCAGGTGGTTGCTGGTCGACTCTCCGTTCGGGAACTCAAGCGAGCGATACAGCGCAAAGCTTACGAGCGCCGCGCGATCGCCAACTCGCAGATCGAGCCAGGGTCGATGGTTCCGGCGGACACGTTCAGCGACCCCTACCTGCTCGACTTCCTCGGCCTCCACGATGGATACGCCGAGGCAGACCTGGAGGCTGCGATCCTGCGGGACCTGGAGGAGTTCCTGCTGGAGGTCGGCGCCGGCTTCAGCTTCGTCGCGCGCCAGAAGCGCATGATCATCGACGGCGACGACTTCCACCTCGACCTCCTCTTCTTCAGCCGGCCGTTGCGGCGCCTGGTCGCTGTAGAGCTAAAGATCGGGAAGTTCGACGCCCGACACGAGGGCCAGATGAAGCTGTATCTCAAGTGGCTCAACCGGTACGAGCGCGCTGAGGCTGAAGAGGCACCGATCGGGCTGATCCTGTGCACAGAGGCCAGCCGAGAGCAGGTCGAACTGCTGGAGATGCACAAGGACGGGATCGTGGTCGCCGAGTATTGGACTGCGCTGCCACCGCGGCACGAGCTGGAGCAACGGCTCCAGACGATCCTGCGTGATGCCCGCGAGCGGCTCGCCCGCCGGGCACTGCCCTCTGCCGACTGAGCGCGATCAGCTGTCATCCGGCCGCGGTCTGTTCGCTTTCCGAGTGGTCGAACAGGTTGCCCTGGCGCTCGAGGAATGCTGCGTCGCGTGTCGCCGCGCCATCGGGTAGCAGTGCTGCCTGCTCGACGTCGGGAGTCGGCGACCGCTCGTCGAGGACGGGTGTGGTCAGGCGCTGGGCGGTGAGGCCGTAGCGGAGTCGGTGTCGGTCCCAGGCGGCCACAGAGGCTCCACGTTCAGCGGGGGAGAGGTCCTGGAAGCGCTGCTTGCGTTCCAGGCTGCGCGCGACGTACTCGTCGGCCGGGAGCCTGCGTAGCCAGGTCTGGTACTGGTCGAGCTCGTCGAGGCCGGCGTGGATGCGTCGCTCGGCGAGTCGGGACTTCAGCGCTGCCTGTTGGCTGATCGACATCTGGTCGAACTCGAGGCGCTTCGCTGTGGCGCGGTCGGCACGGGCTGCGGGGGAGAGGTTGTCCCACCAGCCCTTCTCCCTCGCCCTCTGCGCTTTGATCGCTCGTGCCCGGCCGGCGGTCCAGCTCGACGTGATTCCCGCGCGGTAGGCGGCTCGCTCGGCTTCGACGATCTCCAGCTGACGGGCGTACGCCGCAGCTGCGGCCTCTTCGACCTGGACCGACCTGGGTCGAGTCGCTGCCTGCCAGCACCCGTTCTCGTCGACCCGGACCATTCCCGCCTTGCTGAGCGCGACCAACGCAGCCTTCGCCGTGGACCTCTGCGACTTCGACGGCACATCCCCAGCTGCTTCCACCATCCCTGCCATCACAGCCAGTTCACCCAGGTCCAGGGGAGTTGCGGAGGTCAGGAGGGTGCGCCAGAGGCCGTGGCTGGGGCGGGGCAGGGTGGCCCAGAGGCCGCGGGCGGTCGGGGGTGGGTCAAACACAGGTGGGGGGATTTGCCGTCCCTCCCCGTCAGGGGCCGGGTTGATTTCGAACTCGTAGCTCGTCGAGTCCCGCTCGGCCAGAGACAGGCATTCGGTATGGAGCGTCCCGAGGCGGCCGTTAAGGCAGGCGAGAGCACCGCGGATGGTCTTGCGGTCGCCCAGCCCCGTGTCGAGCACCAGGTCCCGCTCGGGGCACGGGATACGCAGGCTGCCCTCGCGCAGGACCCGGTCCAGGAGGTGGTGCCCGACGAGCTGCAGCGCTGCCCGCTTCCTAGCCGGCACCGTCCACATCAGCCGGCCGAGCTCGAGGCGGGCCTCCCCGACCGCGGCGAGGACCTCCGCCGGGGGAGCCTCGACCTGCCTGGGCTTGTCGGTGGTCGTATTGAACTCGCCGGCAGAGCGCACCAGCTCGTTCCACACGTAGGTGATCCACCACGAGTAGCCCTGGTGCTTCGCCTTGGTCATCGCCCTCGGGTGCGACTCACGGATCAGCCGCCAGGCCAGCTCAGGATCGCCGATCGCCCACACCATCTCCCGGGTGCAGGCGGCCTCGACCAGCGACCGGTCGACCTCGACCGCGTCCCTGGTCTTCGTCGACCCGGCGGCCCACGGGCCCGTCGGGACCTCGCCGTTCAGCAGATAGTGGCGCCACTCCGGACGCACCTGGCGCTTCCACCGCTGCAACGCCAACGGCACCACGAGCCCCGAGCCGACGGCCCCAGCGGCCGTCTGACCAACCTTGGGCGCCTTGATCTTGGAGCGGGCACGCAGCGGCGACGCCGAGGGACGGTCCGGCAGCACACGCCTAAGGCCACGTAGCGCCTCGCGTAGATCGCCCTTCGGGCTGGTGACCACGCCGTGGCGGTGGGGTGAGGAGAGCGGGCGGACGGCGTCGCGCAAGTCGAGCTCACCCCGAGGAACCTTCACGTCATCGGCAAGAGCGCTGAGGAACTCGCTCACCGCGGCCGCGAACCCCGTCCTGCTCGCGGCAGGGGAGTAGTGGAAGTCGCGATGGGCGAAGAAGATATGCCAGCGGCCCTTGGCGCCGCCCGATGGACGCTCCAGCACCCAGCAGTCCCGGCGGCGTAGCCAGTCGGCGACCTCGGCCGCGAGGAAGTTGCCGAACTCGCCGGGCACGTCGACGTCGACCACACCGACGCCGTCGCGCAGGTGACCCACCAGCGCGGCGATGCGGCCCTTGCCGACCAGCTCAAGCCCGTCGAGCAGCGAAGGGACCGTCGTCTTGGGGACAGCCAAGTTGCCGGAGTCGATCACCAGCCACTGCGACGCGTCGGGGTTGAACAGGTGCTCATCGAGCGCGAGCAAGGCCGGCGAGACACGCCGACCGGCATCAGGGTGTGCGGCATCGCTATGCGACGCCGGTACAGTTACCGGCAACAAGTTCTTCTGCTCCTTTCGGAGTACCCCGGTTCATCCAGTTGGCGCTGGATCCCGGTCTTCACCAAGACGGTCAGGTCCTGTTGGCGCAGGGCCTTTCGTCATTTCTGGGCCTAGGGGCCGTGCCGCGCCATGCCGGCGGCGACCACCTCCCTCCGTGAGCTGGGGGACAGGTACGTCATGGGCCGGGTCACGGCGTGCAGCTCGACGACCAGGTCAGCAACGGTCCGCGGTCCGAGCACCAACGCAGCAGAGGGCACAGCGCGCGCGCAGCTGGAGGCGACACGCCCGCGCGGGAATGACATCCCTGGGGTCTGGGTCTGCTCTACAGTGGGCAGCACAAAGCCTCCTCTGGTGGTTCTCATAACTTCGCGAAACCGGGGTGCAACCCGGTGGAGCATCTGACTTGGCCCCGGTGCAACGGGGCCTTCGTCGTTTTCAGGGCACTGCCCTGACCCGGTCAACCGGTCATCGGCAACTGCTCTCCGGCCACAGCGGCCTTCGCCCAAGCCTTCAAAGCCTTCTTCATCACCCGAGGCTCGAAGGGGACGTCGTGGAAGTCGCAGATCGCCTTGGCGATGTAGTCGCTCAGGGATACGCCCATGTGCTCGGCCTCGCGCTTCACGATGGACGCGGCGGCCATAGGCACCTTGGCGATGAACTGAACCCGTCCGTCACCGACGGCGGGGGGCTCCGCGTGATCGTCGACCTCGCCAGTGGGTGGGTCCATCGGCAGGCCGACGTGACGGCAGATCACGTATGCGAGGTAGTCGGTGTAGTAGCAGCCGAGTGTGTCGGCTTCGTGCTGCACCCTCGTGCCGGCGAGTTCTGGCACGCGCGTCATGAACGTGTGGCGTTCACCCTTGGACGGTCGACCCATAGGGACATCCAATCGGCTCTTGCCGTCAGCTGCCCGCAAGAAGCCATCCCCGGCGTGTCGCCAAATTTCTGAAATAGCGGGGGGCTGGACGTTGGTCGCTGGTCGCGTGCCGCCGGCAACCTGAGAGAGCATCACATCAACAACAGCAACACCAGTCACGCCAGATCGGACACTCGCCCCGAGATTCCGTTTGCACCCGCAGCTCCTACTGGTCCTGAGCCGGTTCGGGGGAGTGGCGGCCGGTGACGTAGTCGATCCAGCTTCGACCGACTTCCTCGGCCCGCTGGTGGTTCGTCTCCCAGCGCACGACCCGGCCCTTCGCCCTACGTGAGCCGCGTGGATGGTCGGCTGTGACGAGGTCAAGGTCCTCCAGGACAGCCAGATGCCTGAGCACCTGGCTGGTGGATACGCCGATCGCCTCAGCTAGCTCCGGAGTGCTCATGGCCCGGAGCGAAAGGTGCCGCAGGATCTCGGTGCGTGCACTGTTGCCGATCGCGTCGATGATCGCCAGCACCTCCTCGGGCATGTTCGGCGGCTTCGACAGACGTGGCACGGACTGCATTGTGCCGGACCCGAGACTCGCCAGTTTTCTTCTTTGAACGGCATTTAGTGCCGTTCATGTGTCATGCTCAGGGTAATGCAGACAGCGCCACGCGGTGGGAACCGCAGGTCGTGCCGGAGCGTCAAGGCTTGACGACGCAATGGACAATGGACGCCCCGGTTCGGGCCGGGGAGAAAAGGACGCGGTTATGGCGATGCGTCAGCAAGGGCCACCGGGGGCCCAGAGGCCCTCGCTGCGCGTCCTCGTGCCGACCGCGTCCGCGGACGCGCGTGGAGCTGAGACCCGCCACAGGGACCTGTGGCTCATCGGCGCCGGCTTGTCGGACCAACCGCCGCGGCCGGCGCTGCGCCGCCCCTTTCGACTGACGCGCTCAAGGGCGCGTCTTGAAGAGAATCCGCCGAGGGTGTCCGATCCGCTCCGCCGACGGTTGCCTTCACTAGTTAGAGACCACCTCCAGAGGGAAGGACTTCACCTTGCACCCGACTCGCATACGGGCGCGGTCGGCAACCTGTCGGCTAAGTCGTCAAGAATGTTGCCCAAGGCCCGTCTATCGGGCGACTCGGGCTCAGGAAGGACGCTCATGAAGCGCACCCTCATCGCGGCGACCACCCTCGCCCTGGCCGGCACTCTCGCCGCCTGCGGCGGCGACGACAACGAAGCGAAGTCGGACCCCACGCCTTCCACTTCGACGAGCACATCGCCAACCCCGACCGCGAGCACGGACGCGGGTGGGCCACCGGCCGACTGGGAATCAAAGTTCACACCGGCCGAGCTTGCCGCGGGTAAGGAAGCCCTGGCCCGTTGGGAAGAGTGGCGCCAACTATCAGCCGACATCTACCGGAACGGCGTGCTCACTCCGGGAGCCAGGGCGACGCTCGAGGAGTACGACTTCTGGTGGCAGCGCGACATGGTCACTTTGGGCGAGACCTACGAGAAGGGCGGCCTGCGCCGAGAGTCCGACGTCAAAGCGCTGTGGTCCTACGTGAAGTCAGTGCGGCTCAACGACGGCGGTGGGTCTGGCGAAGTAGTACTCGTCGAATGCACCGACTACCAGCCGTTGCGCTACACGCGGAACGGGCAGCCGCAGAAGATCAACAAGCCGAAGCATCTGGTGACGCCTCTATTGATCACCATGACGAAGCCGGACGAAGAACACGGCTGGATGTATTTCGAGACGGATCTGAAGGACAAGACGTCATGCGCCGCGGAGTGAGTGCTGCGGCGGCGGCCGCGCTGCTCGTCGTCTCGTTCGTCGTGGTTCTTGTGATCGGCACCAACGGCCCGGCGTGGGCGGACTGCCCGCCAGACCCGGTCGACGAGACAGGAATCTGCCTCTCCGACACCCTCCCGGGGGACCCGGGGGGTACCGATCCCGGCGACCCGGGGGATACGGGCGGTGGGCCTGGTGGACCGGCTTGCCCCGGCGCTCCGAATGGGATCTGCGTCAACGACTACGGCTTCATCTGGAGCAGCGCGCACAACTGCTACGCGTTCCCGCTCGATCCGCAGCCCGAGGCGAACAGCCCCCTGTGGCAGGGCAATGATCCTGCCGAGGGTGCCCTGTGGTCGTGCGATCCGACGGTTTCAGTGCCTGAGAACACCTGGTTTGTTCCCAACGGCCAGCCCGTCATTGACCCTGCCCAGGTGGCGCAGCAGTTGGTCGCCCAAGCGCCGTTCGAGCTGGCCAATGCACACATGGCGCCGCCGCCGACCTACCACACGTACATCAGCTACTCGAACTGGATGTGGATCCCCGAGGACCAGTGGCACGACGTTTCGGTGAGTCTGACGGTTGGGGGGGCGACAGTGACGTTGACCGCGGAGCCCAGCTATGTGGCATGGGACATGGGCAACGGCGAGAGCACGTCGTGCGTCGGCGCGGGCCGTGAGTGGGTCAAGGGAATGCCTGAGGACGCGCCGACGAACTGCTCGTATTCCTACGACGAGATGAAGGACCCCGAGGGCGACAAGTGGACGGTGTCGGCTCGGATCAACTACACGGTCAGCTGGACCTGTACCGGCAACTGTGGCGGCCAGACCGGTGGCGACCTCGCCGACGTGACCGCGCTCGCCGGTGACTCGACCACGATCACGGTGTATCAGCGACAGACAGTAGTGAGGTAGATGTGACCAGCCTGGATTCTCGGACCTCGCGCCGGGCCAATGATCGACGTACGGCGCCGCCGCCGGGCGGCCTGCCTGGTGCGGCCTCGCTGTCGAAAGCAGTGTCGAAGGCGCCGCGCAAGTACGGCCAGATGCTGGTCAGCGTGCTGGTGGTGATCGCGGCGGTGATCGCGGGCGGCTGGCTGTACGTGAACAAGGGCGGCGTGGAGGAGGTGTTGGTGGTTGCCCAGCCGATCCCAGCTGGGCACCCGATCACCGAGGACGACGTACGCACCTCCAACGACCCGCTCCTGGTCGCGCGCAGCGTGTCTGGCATCGACGGGGCGATCCTGGTCTCCGATGTCGACTCGGTGTTCGGGCAGCGCACCACGGTCGCACTGTTGCCGGGGCAAGTGCTGACCGAGGACTCGCTGACCGGCGACCTGCTGCCGCAGGAGGGGAAGCGCCTGATCGCGGTGAACCTCCCGGCCGGTCGCGTGCCGGACACCCTGGCCCCAGGGTCGGTGGTCGACGCGATCGCGGTGCCGCAGGAGGGCCAGTCGGGTGACCCGAAGGCACTCGATGACCCGGCGGTGATCTCGGCCGGCGCCACGGTGTACTCCTCGAAGCAGTCGCAGGACGGCACCGTGGTGGTGACGATCCTGATCTCGGAGACCGACGCCAAGACAGTGGCGGCCTACGGGGCGGTGGGGCAGCTGACGCTGCTGCAGGCGCCCATCACCGAAGGTGACCCTGCCGACTCTGCCCCGCAGTCCGATGGGTCTACCGGGGAGCAGGGCTGATGCTGATCGCAGTGTGTTGCGACCGCGGCGCCCCGGGGTCGACGACGACGTCGTTGGCGCTGGGCGTCTCGACACCGGAGCCGACGATCGTGGTCGAGGCCGACCCCTACGGCGGTGACCTCGCGCTGCGGTGCGTGGCGCCGGGTGGCCGCGTTGAGGCGTTCCCCCCGACCCCGACCGTGCTGACCTTGGCGACCGAGGCACGGACGTCAATGAGTCCGGGCCTGGTGGCCAGCAAGGCACATGAGTTCACCGGTTCTACGAGGGTCGTGCCCGGCCACTTCTCGGCCGAGCAGGCCGCAGGCGTGAAGAACTGGGCTCCGCTGGCCGAGGCGCTGCGTGCCTCCGCGTCGCGGGTGGTGGCCGACCTGGGGCGGATCCACTGCAGCTCGCCGACCATTCCGGTCGCGGCGGCCGCCGATGTGGTCGTGATGGTGACCCGCCCGGAGGTGGGTGCGGTGATGCACCTCAAGGACCGGCTGGAGCGGCTTGCGCCGGTGCTGGCCAACATCCGCAACGCCCCGCCGGTGGTAGTGCCGGTGGTGGTGACCCCCAAGCGGATCGCCGGCTCTGTGCTCGAGCACGTGGGGCGGATGTTGGCGCCGAGCAACGCCGCCGGAGTGATCGCTGGCATCGGCTGGATCGCTCTGGACCATACCGGGGTCGAGGCGATGTACGCCGGCCAGGTCGGCGGCAAGAACGCGCGTACGCCGCTGCTGAGGTCTGCGGGGCTACTCAATGACCAGATCAGCCAGGCCGCTGGTGTCGCGCCGTACGCCGCAGATGAGGCAGCGACGGTCGATGCGCTCACCGGTCAGGGGGGACAGGCGTGATGGACAGCAACGGGACCAATTCGAACGGCCGCGCCACGCACGTGAACGGGATGCACCTCAAGCAGCTCGTTCCGGTCGACCAGGTGCTGGTTAAGCGCCTCCAGTCGCGCGTGGGTGCCCGCCGCGGGAAGGCGTTGGAGGAGTTCCGCCGCAACGGACAACAGATCCCCAAGGGAGAGGACGCCCGGCAGCACACCGAAGCCCTGCTGGCCTCGGTGCTGACCGAGTACGAGTCCGACCTGGTCGAGGACGGCCGCGCCCCGTTGGAGGAAGACGCAAGACTGCGGCTGGAGGCCGCGCTCAAGGCGCAACTGTTCGGCGCGGGCAACCTCGATCAGCTGCTCGAGGACCCCGAGGCCGAGGACATCGTGATCAACAGCTGGCAGAACGTGTTCGTCACCTACGCCGACGGCACCAAGGCGCAGATGCCGCCGGTCGCATCCTCAGACAAAGAGCTGGAGGAGATCGTCAAGACGATCTCCGCCCACGACGGCCTGTCCACCCGTCCCTTCGACCTCATCAACTACCACGTCACCCTCAGGCTGCCAGACGGCTCACGTCTCCACGCGGTCCAGGGAGTGAGCGCCAACGGGCTGTCGATCTCGATCCGCAAGCACCGCCACAAGAAGGCCACCCTGCTGCCCGTTCCCGGCCTTGCCGAGCAGGAGCGGGCAGCCGGTGTTCCGGAATCGCTGCGCACCAAGGACTTGCTGAGCGAAGGAACCGTCGACCACGACCTCGCGGCGTTCCTGTCCGCCCTGGTGAAGTCGCGCCAGAACATCATGATCGCCGGAGCCGTGAGCGCGGGGAAGACCACGCTTCTGCGAGCGCTGGCCGCCGAGATTGACCCGATCGAGCGCCTCGTCACCGTGGAGCGCTCCATCGAGCTCGGTCTGCATGAGGACCCTGACCGGCATCCTGACATCGTTCCGCTCGAAGAGCGGCTGGCGAACGTCGAAGGAGAAGGCGCAGTCGGGCTGGCCGACCTGGTGCGCGACTCGCTGCGGATGAGCCCCTCGCGGGTGATCGTGGGCGAGGTGCTGGGCGATGAGGTCATCACCATGCTCAACGCCATGGCCCAGGGCAACGACGGATCACTGAGCACGATCCACGCGAACTCCTCGCGCGATGTCATCGGGAAGATCCAGACCTACGCGCTGCAGGCCCAGGAGCGGCTGCCGTTCGAGGCCACCAACGGTCTGATCGCGAACGCACTGAACTTCATCGTGTTCCTGCGCCGCATCCGCACCGCGGACGGTCGTCAGCGCCGCATCGTCGAGTCGATCCGCGAGGTTGCCGGCCGTGACGAGGACGGCGTGAAGACGACCGAGCTGTGGAAGTTCAACAAGGCCACCGGCCGCACCGAGTTCACCCGGAAGGCCATCATCCGCGAAGAGGCGCTCCTCGAGATCGGCTGGAATCCCGACGGCACGGCGGACCTGCGCAGGTTCGCTGAGCTGACCGGTACCGATGGTGATGAGGGGTGGCAGATCTGATGGCCCTCTTCGTGGCCTGCGTGCTGGCGGTCTGCCTCGGCATCATCGGCGTCATTCGCACTGCCCGTGGCAAGAACCTGCTCCCGGCCAGGGTGACTACGGCCCGTCGCAAGGTGGCCGATCGCCAGCAGACTGCACGGTCGGTCACGATCGCGTTGATCGTCGGCGTCGTGGTCGGGATTCTGACCCGCTGGCCGGTGGCCGGGCTGATGGCGGTCGCCGTGGTGATGTTGTGGCCGAAGCTGGCGCGCTCGGGTGCGATCGAGAAGCACAGCGTGGCCAAGATCGAGGCGATCGCGAACTGGACCGAGTCGCTGCGCGATGCCGCAGCATCCGAGTCGGGGCTGGAGCAGGCGCTGCCGGCGACCCTGGACGGTGCGCCGGCGCTGCTGCGCCAGCCGTTGCGGAACCTGGTCAACGCCCTGGACCTGCGTACGCCGCTGCCGGTCGCACTGGCCCACTTCGCTGACGAGGTCGATGACCGGGGCGCCGACAAGGTCGTGATCGCCCTCTCGCTGACCGCCCAGCAGCGTGCCGGGAGCCTCAAGCGGGTGCTCACGACGCTGGCCTCCAATACTCGTGCCGAGCTGGAGATGCGCCGCAAGGTGCTCACCGAGCGCAACGGCGTCCGCCGTCAGTCCAACCAGGTCGCGCTCGGTCTGCTCGCGCTGGCGGGGCTGCAGGCGGTCTTCCTGCGCGGCTGGGTCGAGCCGTACAGCACGGTGTACGGACAGATGGTCCTCGCCGTGCTGGCCGCGGTATACGTGGGCCTGCTGGTGCGGTTGCAGCGGCTGGCCTCCCCTGAGCCACACCCCCGATTCCTGTCCGGGGCGGACGCCCTGGCACAGGCCACGGGCCGGGAGGTGGCCTGGTGATTCCGATGCTGATCATCTCCGCGGTGGCGGGCCTTGGACTGCTGCGGCTCCACCGGCTGGCGTTCCCCTCCGCACCGCCGCTGGCCGACCAGGCGGCTCGGTGGGAACGGGCACGCGCCCGGGCCGGTCGCCGTGCCCGTCTCGACATCGCACCTGAGGACCAGACATGGTCGAAGAGGGCCGCGGAGTGGTTCGCCGAGCAGCTGCGCACCCGCCGCCCCGACGACATGCAGACCTACGAGCGCGACCTCGCCGTCACGGGTCAGCCGATGGAGGAGTGGCTGGCCAAGCTCCTGGTCTGGTTCCTCATCGGCCTTCTCGGCCCGGTCGCGCTGGTGCTGCTCGGCAACGCCGCCGGACTGGGTATCCCGATCCTCGTCGCTCCCGCCCTGGGGCTCGTGAGTGCCGTAGTCGCGGTGATCGGCGAGGTCCGCCAGCTGCGGGAGACCGCCGGCAAGCGCCGCGAGGAACTGTGCGACGCGCTCTCGGACTTCCTCGACCTGGTCGTGATGTCGATGGAGGGCGGCCGCAGCCACGCCGACGCGCTGCCCACCGTGGCGCAGATCGGCACCGGCTGGGCCTTCCACACCATCTACGACGCCATCGACAACGCCCGACCCAACGGCATGACGCCGTGGGAGGCGCTGGGCGAGGTCGGTGAGCGATTCGGCGTCGTGGAGCTGCTCGACCTGCGGGCCTCGCTGAACCTCGCGCAGGACGAGGGCACCAGCATCCGCAACACCCTCATCGCCCGGGCTCAGTCGATGCGCGATGCCCGACTGGCCGATGCCCACGCCCGTGCGAACAAGTCCACCGACGCGATGCGCAACAACCTGATGGTGATGGCCCTCGTGGCCGCCGCGTACGTGATCCTCGCCCGCGTCCTGTTCCTGTTCTCCGCCTAAGTCCAACGTCGATTGCTTGAAGAAAGGACCACCTCATGAACGAGTTCACCCACCTGAAGAATGCGATGGAGTACTGGCGCTCCCGCTGGGAGGTCGCCCGCCGCGACGAGCGCGGAGCCTCGGCGCCGGAGTACCTGGTGCTGCTGCTCGGCATTCTGGTGATCGCTGGGCTGGCGATCCTCGCGGTCCGCACGTTCGTCACCAACAAGGGCAACGAGCTCAACGGCCAGTAGGGCCGGCGAGCCAACCTGCCCCTGGATACCGAGGACGAGAAACCAGCCATGACCATCCCGAACCGCCGCCGGCCCGTGCAGGGCCGAGGGCTGCGCCGCCGCGACGAGCGCGGCATCGCGGCCCCGGAGTTCGTGGTCATCATGCCGCTGGTGATGCTGATCTTCCTGATGCTGGTGCAGTGGTCGGTGCAGCTGTACAACGACCGGATCGTGCACGCCGCGGCCCGTGAGGCAGCGGTCGACGCCGCCTCCTGGGAAGGCTCCGAAGACGCAGGCAGGCAGACCGCCAACGAATACCTGGCCGACTCCGGCAGCGACCTGTCCAACACCAGCGTCAAGATCAACGTGGGGGCGACCGAGGTCACCGTCACTGTCTCCGGCGAGGTGATGACTCTCTTGCCCGGCTTCACCAAGCGGGTCTCGGCCACTGCCACGGTGCCACGGGAGAGGTTCGCAGAATGACGCGGCCGCCGACCACGACAGCAGACTGGCGAGACGCCATCGACTCCTTCAGCCACAACGGCCCCGGAGGCGATGAAGCGCTCGCAGCCCAGCATCCGGACGTGATGGCCGCCCTCCAGAAGCTGACGTCCAACGACGAGCCGCTGAAGATCGGCGGGGAGAGCGTCACCCGCCAGACAGATGGGTCTTGGCGAGTCGGACGTGACAGGAACCTTGCCTCGCCGTGGGTCGTGGTCCAGTCGCTCCGTTCCTCCCGCCACCGCTACCCGCGCCACGGCCGTTCTTGGCGAGAGCGTCTTCGCGCACCCCGGGACGAGCGCGGCTACGCCGCCGTCGAGCTGCTTGCGATGACCACCGTGCTGGTCGGCTTCATCACCGTCGTCGTCGGCGGCGGCCGGATCGTCGACTCGAACAGCCAGGTTGATGACGCTGCATACGCGGCCGCGCGGGCAGCATCCCTGGAATCGAACTACGAGGCCGGACAGATCGCAGGCCGCGACGCGGCTGCCGACTCGCTGGCAGATCGGGGCAAGGCCTGCACCCGACTGACCGTGTCGTTCGCGGGAACCGACTTCCGCACCTCGGGCCACGTGAGGGTCGAGGTCACCTGTCACGCGGACCTGAGCGATGTCGTCGGGTTCGGCCTGCCTGGCGCCAAGGACTTCACCAGCACGGCCGTGGTCCCCATCGAGCAATACCGGAGGCTGCCATGACGTCCCCGATGATCCGACGGCTGCGACGTCGTCGCGACGAGCGGGGGGTGATCTCGACGTGGACGATCCTCATGGCCTCCGGGGTATTCCTGGTGCTGCTTGGCCTGGTCTATGACGGCGGCAACGCCATGAACAACCGGATCGCGGCCCACCGCGCCGCCGAGCAGGCCGCTCGCGCGGCCGCCGACGAGATGCGCGGCGTCCGTGACGGCACCGAAGGAATCAACCAGGCGACCGCGACCGCCCGCGCCAACCAGATCCTCGCGCAGGCCGGCTGGAGCGGCAGTGTGAACATCGACGGCCTCGACGTCACCGTGAGGGTGACCGGTAAGTCGGACAACGCGTTCCTCAACGTCCTTGGCTTCACAAGCTTCCCGGTCGACGAGACCGGCACCGCAACGTCCATCACGGGCCCGAACTAGGTTCCCGGGAGAGAGAAGAAACGCCATGCTGGGATTGGTCAAGCGACTCGGAGCCTTCGCACTGCTGCTGGGCATCCTCGTCGGGTTCCCTGCCCTGCTGCTCGCGGCTGTGGGCAACCCGTGGCCCGACGGCGGGTTGAACGAGCTGTCGCTCATGAGCAACTCGGCCGTGCTGGGGATCGTCTCGCTGCTGGGCTGGTTCGTGTGGGCGCAGCTGCTGCTGTGCACCCTGTGGGAGATCCCGCCAGCGCTGCGCCATGAGCCCGAGGGCGCCTCACGGATTCCGATTGCCGCCGGCGGCCAGCAGAGGCTTATTCGGATGCTGGTCCACACCGTGCTCGCGGTCGGAGTCACCTCGACTACGCTGCTCGGTTCCCACCCGGCCACGGCCCAGGCCGCACCGGCGGCTCCGCTGCAGCCCGTGTCCCATGTGGCGCACCAGACTCCGGCAGCAGCCCCGGAGACCATCCCCGCCGCCGCCCCGGGCCACGCCGGCCCTGGGACCCAAGACCGTCGCTCCGACTACCCGACGATCGTGATCGACAAGAACGACACCCTGTGGGGTCTGGCCGAGACGCACCTCGATGACGGATTCCGCTGGCAGGAGATCGCGGACCTGAACCAAGGGCGGGTCATGCCCGACGGCCGCACCTTCAACAACCCCCGCAGCATCGAGCCTGGCTGGGAGCTGCTGCTGCCTGCCGATGCGACCAACCTGCCCGGCGAAAAGACCCCGGAAACAGCGCACGTCGTCGCGCCCAAGGAGACACTGAGTGAAATCGCGCTGGAGGCCACCGGCGATGCTGACAACTGGCAGGCGCTGTACGAGGCCAACCAGGACGTAGTCGGCCGCGATCCGGACCTGATCTATCCGGGCCAAGTGCTCGTGCTGCCGGGTGCCGGCGCCGTCGACACGAGCGGAGGGAGGGACCGGGGCCACCAGCGCGACCACTCGACCGGCGAGCCCAACGACGGACAGGCGGGCGGCACGGATGCCGGCGACGCCGGCGCGACAGAGCAGGACGAGCCGAAGACTCCGGTGACCCCGGCCGCGCCGTCGACCGAAAGCGCGGCTCAAGAGACCATGGCCGCGCCGGATCAGGTCACCTCCGAGGACGAAGAGGCCGATGACGAAGGCGCGATGACCGCGCTGCGGGCGCTGTTGGCCAGTGCCGTGTGCCTCTCGGTGGGAGCGCTGGGACTGGTGGCGGCCAACCGACGTCGCCAGTTCCGTCGCCGCCGGATCGGCCGGACGATCGCCTCGACTCCCGACGAGCTCGTGGAGGTCGAGCAGGCGATCGTCGAGAACGGATCGGAGGCACAGGAGGACGTCACGTTCCTCGACCTGGCGCTGCGGCACGTGGCCGCTTCGTGCAAGGTGGCGGGCCAACCGCTTCCCCAGCTTGGGGCCGCCGTACTGGGCGACGAGGACCTGACGCTGCTGTTCACCCACCCCGCCGCCAGCGAGGTGCCGGAGGGCTGGACCGCGACTGATGACGCCCGCGCGTGGATGCTGCCGCGCTGGACGTTCCTCGAGCAGGATCTGGAGACCCAGCCTGCTCCGTACCCGGCGCTGGTGAGCATCGGGCAGGACGAGGGCGGCCGTACCTGGCTGCTGGACCTGGAGACGCTGGGCATGTGCGGAATCGGTGGCGACCCGCAGCAGGTAGCCGACCTGACCCGGTTCATAGTGGCCGAGCTGGCCGTCAACGCCTGGTCGGAGGGCAGCGAGGTGCTGCTGGCCGACCAGTTCGGCGCCGAGACCATCGGCCTCAACCCTGCCCGGCTCCGGCAGGTCCAGCGCAGCGACGCGCTAGCCCGGGCCGCCGTGCTGACCGGTGAGATGGGCGAGGTCGAACAGAACCTGGCTGCCGACGTGCTGACCCGCCGACGCGATGGGCTGCTGCTGGACACGACCAACCCGGTGGTCGTCGTGGTGTCCTCTCGCCCAGCGGATGGGTTCGTTGCTGACATCGAGGACCGGGACCGGTCCCGGGTCGTGGTCGTGCACGGTGATGAGGAGTCTCCGGCTGTCGAGCTGACAGGAGACGGAATGGCGTTCCTGCCGATGTGGGGGATCAGCGTCAAGGCCTTCACGCTGCCGACCGCGGAGGCGGAGGCGATGGCGGCACTGCTGGCCTCGACCCGCAACCTCGAGGACGAGCCGGTGCCGACGACGCAGTCCGATGACGGCCCGCTGGGCAAGTACGCCCGGGCTGATGGGTCGTTGCGCGATGAGTACACCGGGGCCCGGCACACCGAGGGGAAC
Source organism: Nocardioides hungaricus (assembly GCF_054782915.1). Classification (NCBI taxonomy): domain Bacteria; kingdom Bacillati; phylum Actinomycetota; class Actinomycetes; order Propionibacteriales; family Nocardioidaceae; genus Nocardioides; species Nocardioides hungaricus. Next base: position 65,684 of record NZ_BAAGRO010000034.1, read on the forward strand.
GACCCCTCTTCCCAGCTGCCCGAGGCCGACGAGGTCTACCTGGCCACCGCAGCGACGACCGCGGAGGACCTCGCCGCGGCCGCACCGAGTGTCCCGGAGGAGATCCGCGCTGAGATCGCGGCGCTCGACCCGACGCTGGACCAAGACGTCGCAGACTGGTCCGACGAGTCCTCGCCGCGGCCCAAGATTCATCTGCTGGGTCCGGTCGCGGTGACCGCGCTCAACGGCGGCGACCCCACGGCGCTCGACAACGCTGGCGGAACGGTCTCGTTCATCGCCTACCTGGCCGTTCAGGACCACGGGGTCACCGGCGAGCGAGCCGCCGCGGCGTGCGGATGGAAGACCCAGAAGACGGTCCAGAATCGGGCCACCAACGCCCGCTTCCTGCTGGGCACCCGGCCCGACGGCAGCGACTGGCTGCCGGACGCAAGCATGAGCGCCGGAGCCCGCCGGGGCACCAGCCCGACCTACGAACTCGTGCGGGGCAGCGGCGGAGTGCTCAACAACGCCGACTTGTTCGTGCGGCTGAAGAACCGCGCACAGAGGCGAGGCGACAACGGCTGCGAGGAGGACCTAGTGACCGCGCTGTCGCTGGTCACCGGTGCCCCGTTCGAGGCGGCCACCGAAACCCGGTTCAAGTGGCTCTTCAAGCCGGGACAGCAGCGCCATGACGAGATCCTGGTGGGGGCTATCCATGACGCGGCCCACGTGCTGGCCACTAGAGCCGTCGCGGAGGGTCGCACCGACCTGGTCCGGCTGGCCTGCGCGGCGGCCCGCAAGGCCAGCCCCCACAGCGATATCGCATGGCTGGATCAGGCTGCGGCCACCGAGGCCGAGTCCGGTCGCGACGCCGCCGGCGAGCTGGTCCGCGAGCAGGTCCTCGACCGGTTCGACGAGGACCTTCCGCCACGCTCGGAGGCCGTCGTGGAGCAGCGTGAGTGGGGGGCAACCGGGTAGTCCCGAGAGGTCCCTGACGACGGGTTCGGCCCCGTCTCACCGCAAGGTGGGGCGGGGCCGAAGCGCGTCTCGGGGGTGGCCGCAAGCCGATCGGCCGATCTTTTTTTGAACTTTTTCCCGGCTCCCTGGTGAGCGGCCATACCGCCTCTGACCTGCGGGTTTGTGATTGGTGAGCGGGTTTGGTGAGCGGTCACCAGGCCCGCGTGGGGCAGTGGTGCCCGCTTTGGTGAGCGAGATGGTGAGGGGTCGGTTCTGCAGTAGGCGCGTCCTGATCGCCTCTGCTCTCGGAGAACCGCCATGTCGGCCAGCACCCACGGAACAGCCAACCCGAACCTCGACGCCAGCGACATGTTCGTCCCAGGCTTGTCCTGGAGCGACGGCCAGCACAAGCGACGCAAGGCCCAGAGCGCCTTGGCCACCTCGGTCATCAGCAGCCTCGACCGGTCCGGGAAGTGGGCTGAGTGGCAGACGGTCGAGCCGCGGCTGGCCGGGTTCGCCGACCTTGAGGAGGCACGTGAGGGGTGGCGCCGCCGCGACGAGCGGTGCTACCAGGTCGTCGCCGGCCTGACCGCCCTCGGGTCGCGGCGCGGTGGCGATGACGACGACGCCGCCCTCGCCGTAGCCGTGCTGCTCGAGGACGGCGTGAACCGGGTGGCGATGACCCTGACCGACGTGTGCGAGATCGACGACGTCAACGCCACGGTGTGGGAGGAGGTCAAGGCCGCCGAGCCGCAGCTGGGCAGCCACGCCGCCCGCTACCTGCTGCACCGGACCCGGCAGCGACTCAGCCGTCCGGCCGCCGGAATGGTCTCCAGGGTCGCGGCGACCTCGCTGGAGGCCCGCATCCAGACAACCAACGCATTGACCGCCGGCATCCACACCGACGGCGCCGGACGTCAGGATCAGGACCGCGACCTGCTCATCGCCGTGCCCGATGTCGAGGACCCGGTCGAGGATCTGGTCGACCTGCTCACCTGGGCGCGGGAGATCGGTGTGATCGCCACCGAGGAGATCGACCTGCTCATCGAGCTCCTGGCCGCGGAGAACGAGGGCATGGCCCGTGAGGAGGCCCAGCGGGTCGTCGGCGAGCGCCACGGCGTGGCCATGCGGACCATCCGACGTCGCCGGGACCGCACCGCGGCGCGGCTGCGGGATGCGGCCCCGAAGTACCTGGCCGCGATCGCCTGAACCGACGCGTCCAACCATCTCGAAGAACTTTCTCACCGCTCCTTGTCCGATCCGGGCAGGGAGCGGTTGCTGTTCCAAACATGAGCGAGCAGGCCCACCCCGCAGCCACGGACTCCGAGCCGACCCCTGAGGTCGTCGCGCAGCTGCTGGACGTGGTCGCCGACCACAGCGTCGACCACGCACTGTCCGACATGGAGCACATGATCGCGCGCCTGCGGGCCGACGCCGAGGAGGCCGCGGAGGCACGCGAGGTACTCCGCAACACCCCCGCCCCGGTTCTGCGTGAAGCACTGCGGCTCCGGGCCGCCCGGATGGAGGCCGCCCGATGAGCACCAGCACTGCGCCCCGGTACTCCACGCGCGAGCTCCAGGCTGCGGCGGCCGCGCTCGCGGCCGGGCGATTCTCCACCACGACCGCTGCTACGGAGGCCACGTCGGCGATCGACGGCCAGCACGCGCGCCCGGTCAGCGACTCCATCGACAGCGGCCCCGCCGCATGTGTCGGCGCCGACGGGCGCGTCACCGTCGGTACGCAGCGCCCGATCGCCGCAGCGACTGGGGCGGCTCCGCTGGTGCGGGTGCGGGCCGCCAACGCAGGTGCGGGGGCCTCGACGATCGCCCTCGCGCTCGCCGACGTCGCCGACGTCGCTGGTATCCGGACGAGGGTGCTTGATGCTGCCGCGCCGAACTGGTCAGGGCTGCTGGGTGCCACGGTCACCGAGCTGGGCGCCGCCGAGGGCTGGCGCCGAGGCCGCCGCGGCGACGGCGTGCTGATCGACCGCGTCGAGGAGTCGGTGCGGGTCCCCGAGGAGGTGCCCATCCCGCGGTCGGTCGACGGCGTCGACCTGACGGTGCTGGACGCCGGCTGGTCGCTGCGGGAGCTCGCCGCCTCTCAGACCGGGGCGGCGTGGGTCGCCACCACTTCCGCGGACGTCGAGGTTCTGGTGACCCGGCCGAACGGTCTCGCGCTGAGCCAGACCGAGGCTGCACTCGCCGACCTCGAGGGTCAGCTCGCCGCCGACCGAGTCGTGGTCGTCGTCGTGGGCGCCAGCCGCTGGAGCGACCGCGAGTTCGCAACCGCCGGCCGGTTGCTGCGCACAGCGCACCGACAGGAGGCCGTGGTGTTCACGCCGCTCCTGCCGACCAAGGTCCTGCCGGGCCTTGGCCCCGACCCGCTGCCCAAGCAGCTCACGAACCCCTCCCAGCGCCTGCTGGAGCGGATCACCACCATCACCGGCCCGCTGACGGCGAACCGGGACTGAGAGGAAAGAGGAGAGACACGATGTTCATCGAAGCCATCTCCGAGGTCGCCACCCAGCTCGTGGCCTCTGGAACCATCAAAGCCGAGGGCGTCGGCGACGTGTGCGCGTCGGCGCCGACCGGTGTCGCGCCGTACGTCAACGACGTTCTCGGTTGGGTCAAGTACGGCGTCATCGCCATCATCATCGGCGCCGGCTTCGCCTCGACCGGGGCGTTGATCGTGGGCAAGTTCGGCCAGATGGGCCGGGCGGCTCAGCTCGGTGCATCGGGCCTGTTCTGGACCGTGATCGGGGCGATCGCGTTCGTCACGATCTACGCCATCCTCAACGGCATCGTCGGGAACGGCTGCTGACATGTTCCACCGGACCCGGCACGTCTACCAGACCAGGTTGGCTGACCCCGACACCGAGTGGACCCGCATGCGGCTTCAGGCCCTGCTGGGTGTCGCGGTGGTTGTAGGCCTCGCGTTGATGGCGGGCGGCGTGTGGTCGGTGGTCAGCATGCTCACCGGCTCCTCGCCCAACAACGATGCCGCGTCCACTTCGGCACAGTCCGCACAGGACCAGCTCGCGGACAAGCAACTACCCGAAGCGCCGCTGGAGGCGGCACAGCCCGGCACCCTGTCCTCGGGCGAGACCGGCACGCTCGAGATGCCGGCGCCCATGGAGGTGGGGGAGGTCGGGGTTGCGACCGGGTACCCACACACGCCGGAAGGCGCCCTGGCTCAGCTGGCCGCGATCGACACGACCGCCCTGTCCTCCGCCTCGGTTCGGGTAGCCCAGGACGTCATCACCCAATGGGCCGCACCAGGGGGTCCGACGGCCGAGAGCTGGTCAGGGGTTCAGGGGTTGGCCGCGCTCTTGGAGTCGGCCGGGATGTCCTCGGACGCCCAGAACACGATCACGATCGCCGTCGAACCGAAGATGGGTTTCATCAAGGGCACGGTCGGTGACGACTTCGTCATCCCGTGCATCGACTTCATCATCACCGCAACCACCGCGACGGGACAGCCGCAGCAGGTCGCGGCGGCTGACTGCCAGCGCATGGTGTGGCAGGAAGGCCGCTGGGTGATCGGCGAAGGCGATGAGCCGGCACCGGCTCCGTCGCTGTGGCCCGGGTCCCAGGCTTCCTTCGACGCTGGTTACCAGTGGCTGGAGGTACCGCAGACATGAGCGCGCAGACCATTGCGGGCATCGTCCCGATGATCGATCTCAACCCCTTGCATTGGCTCGGCGACAAGGCCAAGGAGGGCCTGGCCGACGGGTTCACCTCGATGATGCTGGGCATCTGGTCGGCCGGCGTGTGGCTGCTCAAGACGGCCTTCGGCCTGATCGACAGCTTCACTCCCAGCGTCGAGGACCCCGACCTGGCCAAGCTGTACTCGGTCACCTTGTGGATCGGGCTGGCGATCGCGCTGGTAGTGGCGTTCGGCCAGATCGGCCTAGCGGTTCTCCGGCAGGACGGCCGCGGGTTCGGCACCCTGGCAGCCGGAGTGGTGCAGTACGGCGTTGTCCTGGCCTGCTGGATCACCGTGTGCGCCGGACTCATCAGTGCCGCCTCCGCGCTGACCGAAGGCATCTTGGACACCCTGCTCGGAGTCGACAGCTTCTCCGGCTACGCGGCCGGAGACGACTTCGTCGACCAGGTCAGCGGAACCGTCCAGGCGGCCACGCTTGGGATCTGTTCTCTGTTCATCCTGATCCCGGCGGCCTTCGGACACATGGTGATCATGATGGTGCGTTCGGCAGCGTTGCTGATCCTGGTCGCCACCACGCCGATAGCGGCTGCGGGGGCGCTGTCGGAGGGCACGAAGTCGTGGATGTGGAAGTCGATCCGCTGGTTCTTGGCGTGCGTGCTGATGGAGCCGCTGCTGGCGCTGGTGGTGGGGATGGGCACGCAGTTCGCGTGGGCAGGCATGCCTGACGGTGAGGAGAAGGGCATCGGAGACAGTCCGCTGCACTTCGCCTCGACTTCGGAGAACATCGGCATGTCCGTGGTCGGGTCGATCATCATGCTGGTGGCCTGCTTCATGCCGATGGTCCTGTTCCGGCTGCTCGCCTTCGTCGACCCTGGCACCGCCTCGGGTGCCTCGTTCCGGTCGACGATGAACGCCAACGGCGGCGTCTCCGGCCTGTTGAAGGGCAAGGGCGCCGGAGCCGGCGGCGCGGCGGCCGGGTCTGGTGCAGCCAGCGAGACCGCCTCCGATGGGCGCACCACCTCCGAGAACGGTGCTGATGCCGAGACCGCGAACCGGTGGCAGTCCTCCAAGATCGGAAAACTCGGCGGCAAGGTCGGCGGGGTCGTCGGCGGCGCGATGGAGAAGACCGGGAAGGTCGCCCAGGCCGGCGCCTCGATGGGCGTCGACGTGCTCGGCCAGTCCGGCATCGGGAACCAGGGCTATTACCCGACCGAGCACGACCCCAAGCAGAGGAAGCAGAAGCACAACCAGCGGCCGTTCAACGACACCAACGGCGACGGTGTCGCCAACGACATTCCCCCCGAGGCCCAGGCCGCAGTCGAGGATGGAGCGTTTATCGCATGAGCGTTTACGGAGCATCGGCAACTCGAGACCGGCAGGCCTGGCTCTTCGGGCTCACCGGCCCGCAGTTCTTCTTGGTGCTGGCCTCCGGGTTCCCGACTTGGATGGCGATCGCCGTCGGGCAGTGGATCGCGCTGCTCGCCCTCGTTCCGCTGTGGGGCGTGGTCGGGCTGCTGATCTGTCTGCCGATTCGGGGCCACTCGGCCTTCCAGTGGATCGGGGTTCTGTTCCGGCACCTGGCCGGGGCAGCGTTCGGCTGGTCGCGGTTCCAGTCCAAGGCAGCGGCCGGCGACCTCGACCTCGGCGACGGGGAGAGCGATGAGGACGACGGCGACGCGGGAGAGGCAGACCTGCCCGGCATCCTGGCCAGCATCGAGATCCACGACGGCCCGCCCATGACTGGGCAGACCGCCCGGCCAGCCATCATCAAGAACAAGGCGAACCGCACCTGGGCGGCCACCGCGCGGGTCGTTCACCCCGGCATCGGGATGAGCGACGAGGCAGACCGGTTCCGCATGGGAGCCGGGCTGACGGAGATGCTGGAGGCCGCGACTGCTGGCAACCAGATCGACCTGGTCGTGGTGCAGGTACGCACTGTCCCCGACGACGGCACCGAGCGCGACGAGTGGGTGCGTCACAACGCACGCCCCGACGAGCCGGAGGTCTCGGCAAGGGTCAACACCCAACTGGAGGCGATGACCGCCGGCGCCGCGGTGCGCCGTGAGGCGTTCGTGACCGTGGTGGTTCGCGAGGACGTCATCAGCAAGGACGCCAAGCGCGCCGGCCGGGGCGTGGTGGGCCGAGCTCGCATCCTGTACTCGGTGCTGGCCGAGGTCGAGGCCCGGCTGACCGGCTCGATCGGCTGCACCCGGGTGAACTGGCTCGACAGCTCCGAGCTGGCCATGGCGATCCGCACCGGGTTCGAGCCGGGCGATGCGCCCGCTCTCGCGGACGCAGCCATCCACCACCGCGACGACCCGTCGATCGCGGCCGGTGTCCCGGTCGCGGCGGCGGGTCCGACCAACGCGTCGACCGCGCTGCGTTCCTACCGGCATGGAGAGTGGGAATCGATCTCCTCCACGATCCTGCTTCCCCGCAAGGGTGCGCGGATGGGTGCGCTGGCGCGGGTGCTGGTGCCCTCCCAGCCGGGCGAGCGGCGCGCAATGACGGTGTTCTACCGGCCGGTCTCACAGCAGGCCGCCGATCGGGCAACCGGCCGCGCGCAGATGTCGGCGGTGATGGCCGGGACGCTGCGAGAGAAGGCCGGCAAGGTCGAGCGCGCCAAGGACCGCCAGTCGGTCGGAAAGCTGCACGAACGCGACGAGAAGCTGGAGAGGGGCCGCTCGCTGGTCAAGGTGTCCTCCGCGGTCTCGATCACGGTGCCGGCAGGCTGGAACGTGCAGGACTTCGGCCGTCGTCTCGACGCGTCGATCCGCATCAGCGGCTTCACACCGCTCCCTCTCGACGGGGCACACGACGCGGCCTTCGCCGTGTCCGCGATCCCGTTGGGGGCGGGCCTGCCGAAGAAGCGTCGCTGAACCCGAGAAGCACCGCAGTTCGGCTTGACCTGAAACAGCCCGGCGTCAGATGTCCGATCTGGCGGCCGGGCTGTTGCTTCTCCGGACATGGACCACCAAACCGACCAGTTGAAGGGATCGCCTGTGATGCGATCGAGGAACCGCGCGGGCCGGAGCCAACAGCCTCCGCTGGTCGGTCGCCTGCACGAGGTGGCGACCAGCCCAGTCCCGCCGGCGGCGCCGGTGTGGTGGCAGCGAGCTCACCAGGTCGGCCAGGCGCTGATCCCGGACCCGCAGATGGTCGTGGTCGGGCAACTCGGCCGAGGCAGGAAGTCCGTTCTCGCGAGGCGGCTTTACCTCGAAGCCATGCGCCGGTCGGGACCGCCGGTGATGGTGCTCGACAAGGCGCCCGCCTCGAAGCCGCTCGACCTCTCCTCAGTCACCAGGCGCGTGCTGGACCTGCTCGCGTGGGGACCTGGTCCGTCGAGTTCGTCGAGTTCGTCGACGGGGGAGTGGTGAGCGTGTCGGCGACCAAGACCCGACGCAAGGGCGGGACCAAGAACGCGCGGACGGCGTCGCGGACGATCGACGACCTGCTGGCGGACTTCGGGACCACGATGCCGCGCAAGGCGGCTCCGCTGGCGGAGCCGCCTGCGGAGAAGCTGTTCCCCGGTTCGGTCAAGCCGAACGGTGTTCGCCGGATGGGGCACGGCTGGGCTGCCACGATGCCGCGGTTGGCCGGCTATCAGATGACCTCGGAAGAGACCCCCGTTCTGTGGCCGCTGATCTCCGGCGACGGACTCCCGCCGTGGGGTGCGGAGATGGGCTACGACGTGCTCTCGGGTGGCAAGTTCTACTGCGACCCGATGGGGTGGGTGCTCGACGACTCGATCCCGGTCACCAACCCGAACATCTTCATCTTCGGCAAGCCGGGACGCGGGAAGTCCGCGACGGTCAAGGCGTTCATGCTCCGGATGATCCGCTACGGCTACCGGTCCCTGGTGCTCGGCGACGTCAAGGACGAGTACGAGGACCTCGCCCGGTTCCTCGGCGTCGACCCGTTCCGAATCGGCCCCGGTCTTGCGGGCCGGATCAACCCGCTCGACCTCGGCCCGCTCGGCGTGGACTGGGAGAAGCAGACTCGCGAGGAGCAGCACCGCCGCGCCACCGTGATCTTCAACCGCTGGCTGTTCCTGATGCGGGGCCTGATCGGCTCCCAGGGCGTGACTTTCACCCCGACCGAGGAGCGGGTGATCAACAAGGTGCTGCGGCACCTGACCGGCTGGTCTAACGGTGCATCCCGGCTCAAGCCGGTGACCATCCCGCAGGTGTGGGCGGCACTGGACTCGCCCACCAAAGACCTGGTCGCCGATTGCCGCTACTCCTCCGAGCAGGCCTTCTACGACGGCACCCGACCCCTGCGCGACGCACTGGGCGCCCTGTGCGAAGGGTCGCTGCAGGGCATGTTCGACACCGAGTCGACCTTCAACCCCGACTGGCGGGCACCGATCCAGACCCTGTCGCTTCGCTCCTTGCACGAGACCGGCAACAAGGTCGCAGTCGGCATCGCGCTGATGTGCCTCAACTCCTGGGGCCAGGGCATGCGCGAGACCGCCTCGGCGGGCGATCGCCGAATCGTGCTGCGTGACGAAGCGTGGCTGCAGACCCGGCTGTCGCTGGACGCAGTCATGGCGCTGGACGCCAACCTGAGGCTCTCCCGCACCGAGGGCGACATCCAGCTCGTGACTTACCACAAGCCTTCCGACCCGCTCTCGGCCGGCGACGAGGGCAGCCAGGCCGCCCAGATCGCCAAGGACCTGCTCAACCTCTCCGACGTCCGGATCCTGATGGGTCAGGACGAGTCGGTCGCCGACGAGCTCGGTCGATTGATGGGCCTGTCCGAGATGCAGCAGAGCGTGATCACCAACTGGGCGATGCAGGAGAAGGGCCGTGCCCTGTGGATGGTCGGCGACCAGCGCTACAAGGTCCAGACGCTGCTCACGCCTCTCGAAAGGCGGCTCACGTACACCAACGACGCGATCGACCCGGCACTTTAGAAGTTCGCGCGAATTTTGACGGTTCTGCGACGAACCTGAGCATGGGCAGCGTCCCCTC
>NZ_BAAGRO010000035.1:0-157355 GCF_054782915.1 Nocardioides hungaricus
CGTCAACCACCACAACCCGGCGTGTCGCTGACCTGGGGAAGCACCCGCTTTAGCCGGTTAAGAGGGAGATCCCGGTGTAGCCCATCGACCTGGTGATGCCGTTCTCGGCCGCGAAGGTGCCGATCTGTTCCGATGCGTATTGCGTGCCTCTGTCGGTGTGGAACACGACCTGGGCGGGCAGTTCACCACGCATGGTTATCGACATCTGCAGTGCGTCCTCGACCAGGTCGGTGCGCATGTGATCGGCGATCGCCCACCCGATCACGCGGCGCGAGTGCGCGTCGATGACGGTGGCCAGATAGAGCCACCCTTCCCAGGTCCGCAGGTATGTGATGTCGCCGACCCAGACGGCGTTAAGGACCCCGGTGTCCCACTGACGCTTGGTTGCATCGGGCGGGTAGGTGTCGCCCGCGTCGCGGTGGGTGGTGGTGCGCCACCGACGCGGGCAGATCCCCCGCAGGCCGAGCTTGCGCATCGTCTTGGCGACCGTCTTGCGGGAGATGACCTCGCCGTCCTCGCGCAGGTCCGCCAGGATCCTCGGCGCTCCAGAGACCTCGTCGGACTCGCCGTGGAACCAGGTGATCTTCTGCTCGATCCGCTCGGTCCGGACCGCCCGTTTCGAAGGCTTGCGTCCCATCCAGGCGTAGTAGCCGGACCGGGAGACCTCGAGCAGTCGAGCCATCCGGGCGATCGTGTAGTTGCTCTTCTCCGCGTGCATCAGTGCGAACGCTTCTCGTTCGTATCCGATGCTTCCTGGGCGAAGAAGAGGGAGGCTTTTTTCAGGAACGCCCGATCCATCTTCAGCTCCGAGTTCTCCTTGCGCAGCCGTGCCAGCTCGGCCCGCTCAGTCTCGCTCAGGGCCTCGTCACCGGCGTCCTGGCGGGACTTGAACAGGTTGACCCACCGGCCCAGCGTCTGCTCCTTGACGCCGAGCTCACGAGCCACCACGGCGACCGGACGACCGGTGTTGATCACCAACTTCACGGCCTCGTCCTTGTACTCAGGAGTGAACTCCCGACGCTGTCTTCCCATGGTGAAGATCCTCTCTTACGAGGTGTCCACCAGACGGGGTCAAAGCCAGATGTCGTTGCCGGCCATCAGGAGCCGCATCGCGGCGGTGTGCCTCAGTGCGTGCATGGTGATGTGCTTGGCCCTCATCGAGGGACAGGTTCGGCTGGCGATGGCCACGTGGTGGGCGAGTCGACGTTCGATGGCGTCGCGGCTGAGGTGCTTGCCGGTGGTGGTGGGGAACTGTGGCGCGCCGGCGTCGTCGCCGACTTCGGCGAGCCATGCTGTCAGCACGGCCTTGGTGGATGGAATCAGCGGCGTCCGCCGTTCCTTGCGTCCCTTGCCGATGGTGTGCACGTGCGCGCCGGCGGTCAGGGTGACGTCGGCACGGGTGAGTCCGGCGACCTCGGAGATCCGCAGTCCGGTCTGCAGGGTCAGGGCGAGCATGGCGTGATCGCGTCGCCCGGTCCAGGTGCTCTGGTCACAGGCAGCCAGTAGGGCGTCGGCCTCTGGGTCGGTGAGGTAGGTCAGGATGTGCCGCTGGGTGCGCTTGGGCGGGATCGCGAGGACCCGTTGGATGCACTCGGCGTGCTCGGGATAGTGCAGGGCGAGGTAGCTGAACAGCGAGTGGATCGCCGCGAGTCGGTTGTTCCGGGTCGCGGCGCTGTTGCCCCGCACGCGTTCCAGGTGGTCCAGGAAGGCGCTGACCAGGGTGGCGTCCAAAGCGTCGATGTCGAGCCTGTTGGGGGCGGTCCCGGTGCGTTCGGCGGTGAACGTCAGCAGGAGGCGGAACGTGGTGCGGTAGGCGGCGATCGTGTTCGGGCTTGCGGCCCGCTGGTGGATCAACCGTTCGGTGAAGTAGGCCTGCAGCGCGGGCGCCAGCGTGGCCATCACCGCACGCCCGCCGGCAGCCGTAGCCGTCCGGCGGCCAGTTCCATCAGCTCTGGGACGGCGGTGAGGTACCAGTAGGTGCCGGCTGGGCTGACGTGCCCCAGGTAGGTGGAGAGCACGGCGATGTGCTCGTCGACGCTGGCGCCTTCGCGCATCCAGCGGATCAGGGTGTGAACAGCCAGACTGTGCCTGAGGTCGTGGGCGCGCGGACGCACGGTCCCGGTGCGGATGCCCATCGTGGTGGTGATCTGCCGCAGCGTCGTGTCTGCCTCGCTGCGGCTGAGCGGGTTGCCACGACTGGACACCAAGAACGTGTCTGCCTGCCGCTGGGGACACAGCCGATCGCGTTGGGGGGCGTAGTGATGCAGCGCAGAGACGGTCGTCGGATGCAGCGGGACGATCCGGGGCCGGTCGAACTTCGCGTGCCGGATGGTGATCACGGCATCGTCGAGGTCGACGTCGCCGTGGCGCAGCCCGATCGCCTCGCCCAGCCGCATCCCGGAGACGGCGAGCAGCCCGAACAGCGCCTGGTAGGTCAGCCCACGCAGGGGTGGGCGGAGCTGCTCGGCGATGTTCAGCAGCGACTCGATCTGCTCGGCGGTCCACAGATACGGCATCGGGCGATGCCGCGGGGCCGGGAACACCCCGGTCGGCGGGATCTGGTGGGAGCTGTCGATGCTGTGCAGGTAGGCGGCGAACTTGCGGGCACAGCCCAGCCGCAGCGCCCAGTACCGCGGCTGTGCGGTCGCGGGCAGCCGTGCCCAGCTGATCGCCAGGTCGCTGGTCAGGGTGTCCGATCCGGCGGTCCGTATGTGCGCGAGAAGGTCGCGGAGCCACACTTCCTCGCGTTCCAGCCGGTATCCCAGGGCGCGGCGCAGCCGCAGGTAGTCGTCGAGCTGGGCGTCCAGGCGGCTCATCGCGGCACCGACCCGGGCCACGGCAGAGCCAGGTCACGAAGCCGTTCGACGTCGACCCGGGCGTAGATCCCGATGCTTTGCAGGTTCTGATGCCGCAGCACCTTGCCGATCTGGATCAGCGGGACACCGGCCTCGACCATCTGGCACGCCATGGTGTGCCGGAGCCGGTGCGCGCCGATCGAGGCGATCCCAGCCCGCCTGCAGGCCCGCCGCACCGTGGAAGACACCGTGCCGGCGTCGATCGGCGCGAACGGCGCCCGGGCCCGCAGGAACAGCTCCCGCTGGTGGCTGGGTGGCCTCCCGCGGCTGAGGTAGCCAGCGATCGAGGCGCCGACATCGGCCGGCAGCGGGAGCCGGTCGGTGCGGCCGCCCTTGCCGTGGATGACCACCTCCCCGGCTCGCCAGTCCAGATCGTCCAGCGTCACCGCCGCCAGCTCGCCGCGCCGCAGGCCCAGCCGCAGCAGGCTGAGGATGATCGCGTGGTCGCGTCGGCCCAGCGCGGTGCGCCGATCACACGAGTCGAGCAACGCCCGCGCCTGAGCCGTGCTGATCCCCTGGGGCAGCGGCGAGCGGCGGCGGCCAGTCACCGCGAGCGCAGCGCCCCCCAGATCGACGCCCAGCCGACCATCCAGGAAGCAGTAGCGCAGGAACGCTCGAAGCCCGGCCACGAAGTTCTGGGCCGCGCTGACCGAAACGCCGCGATCAACCTCGCAAAGCACCGCGGCCGTGACGTCGCTCGCGTCCAACTCGTGCAACTCCCGACCGCAGAGCCCGCCCAGGAACCGGCGGGCGTGCGCGACATACCCGGCGACCGTGCCGATCGCCAAGCCGCGCTCCTCGAGCAGGTACCGCTCGAACAAGGCCAGCAGCGCCTCAGTGTCAGACCCAGGGCGCACCGGAGCGCGAACACCCGCCACGCCAAGGTCTCGGAGCACGTCCAGCAGGCACAGCAACCCCGAACGTGACCACTGTGACCGATGCCGGCCCTGCGCGCGCTGGGCGGCCAGGAACGCCTCGACCCGAGCCTCGTCCAACTGATCAGCGGTCAGTTCCTGGTCCTGCAGCCACCGGCTCAACCGACCCACCTGACGCAGCTGAGGCACCACCGACCGCTGCGTATAGCCGCGGCCCTGGAGCTCCGCCCGGTAGGCATCGGCGAACCCCTCCAACGGCCCCGAAAGCACAACCCCGCTGACCCTGCTCTTCGCCCTGACCATGACGCTCCTCCTTCTCGACGAGAAGGACCACGATGGTCAAGAACCGGCGTTATGCCGACCTACAACAGACAGTTCGGCAAGCAGAGCAACAGATCGGAGCCGAGGTCGGCATAACGAACAGGTCGGCATAATCGTGCAGACGAGGACGTGCCTTGCCGCGGGGAAGGAGACCGGCGGCTTCTCGTACGCGCTTGAACCTGGCCTGGAAGGTCACGTAGATGTACCCGGTCCCGTTGGCGGTCACGAAGACCGGGCCGTGGGGATCGGGGTTGGTGGCGACGCGGGATGGCAGTGCGAGGTACTGCTCCAGCGCCTTCGTCGTTGACGGGTGGATCGGCACCAGCCGTTCAGCGGACTTCGCCGCTTTGATGACCAGCACGTCGTTGACGTGGTCGATGTCGTCAACACGCAGGCTCAGCGCTTCCCCGATCCGCAGCCCCGTGGCGGCGAGCAGCCCGATGGCGGTGCGCAGCGTCGCGGCGATCCGCTCGTCGCTGAACGCGGTGTCGCTGGCGGCGAGCAGTGCGTCGAGGTCGTCTTGGCTGTAGATGAAGGGCACCGCCCGGGGCTTCTTGGCCGGCAACAGCCCGACCGGGATGACTGGGACGTCGACATCGTTCGCGTTCAGGTAGCCGGCGAAGCGCCGCACCAACGACAGCCGTGTGGACCACCACGAGGGGTGCGCATCGGGGTTGAGCCGGGCCCAGGTCACGGCCTCATCGATGGTGAACGTCTGTGTCTGACCGCGGGCTTCGAGCCAGTTGCAGAACAGACCAACCTGCCGCTCGACATCGTTGAGCTGGAACCCCAGCGCCCGGCGCATCACCAGATACTCATTGAGCCGATCACGCAATGTCGTGGGCGTCGGCGCCGTTGCCGGCGTTTTCGCCGGGGTCCTCATCGCGGCACCTGCCCGAACGGGACGACCAGTTCGCGTAACGACCCCAGGTCGACCTTGGCGTAGGTCATCGTGGTGACGGTGTAGACGTGGCCCAGCAACTCTTTGGCTTCGCTCAGCGTGCCGCCCGCGGCCAGCACGTCCATCGCGGCGGTGTGGCGGAGCCGGTGTGCATGGATCGAGTCGATGCCAGCCAAGGCCGACAGCCGGGCGATGACCCCTGAGATTCCCGATGTCGTCATCATCTGGCGCGGCGCCCGCAGACGCACGAACACGGCCCGATCCAGCGCGTCCGGTCGCAACCGTAACCAGGCTTCCAACGCCTGCCCCACATCGACTGGGAGTGGCAGCACGTGTTCGCGGCCCTTGCCGGTGACGCGCAATTGTCCGCTGACCCAGTCGATGTCGCCGAGCATCAGGCGGGCGGCTTCGCCGGCTCGCAGCCCGAGCCGGACCAGGATCAAAACCAGCGCCCGGTCGCGTGCCCCGATCGCCGTGGCCGGATCACAGACTCCGAGTAGCGCCGCAACCTGGTCAGTAGTCACTCCCCGCGGAACTGACCGTTTCGTTCCGGGAGGCTTGAGGATCCCGGCAGTCAGGTCTCGGTCAAGGCGACCGGTGCTCAACGCCCACCGCAGCAGACAACGGACCGAGCCCACGATGTGAGCCCGAGTGACGACACCGTAAAGACGGCCGCGATCAGCGACATACGCGTTGACGACCGACGCGTTGAGCCGCTCCCAGCTCACCGACCCGTCCGCCGCCTTCACAGCGTCGAGGAGACCCGCTGCGTAGTAGCAGTAGGCAGAGATGGACTTCTCCGCCAGCCCCTGCTGAGCCCGCATCCACCCGCACCACTGCGTCACTGCGGCCTGTGCCGGCGCCAGTTGCCATGCGTCGACCTCGGCCGCCCGCAGGTAGCCAGCCTCTGCCAGGAACCGGCGCACGGCGCCCATGCAAGCTTTCACCGAGCCGCACGGAAGCTCGCGGGAGCGCTCCGCGGTCACGAATCGAGCGAGTAGCTCTTCGTCGATTTCACCGACGCCAGCGCCCACCTCCTGCATCCAGGCGCTCAGCCGCTGTGCCACGTTCACGGCCCCGGCCGTAGAACCCGGCGAGTACCCCTTCGCTGCGAACCACCGCCGACATTCGTCCAGCACAGTCGGCGCCGGCGGACCTACCGGCGGCCCCTGGATCCGAACCGGATACGGCCGGGCCGTTGCCGATCTCTTCGTCACGAACCTCACCTCCAGACACTTCGTGTGTCTGAAGCGTGATCACGACGCGAGGACTATGCCGACCTTCCAGGCCGCTGTCCGTCGCTGACCTGCACGATCCTCCGCAACCTCGGCATAGTCCGGAGGTCGGCATAGGACCCAGAGCCGGTCGGGTGCCAGCGGCGCGAAGTTCCGGTCGACCACGTCCAGCGGCTTGAGGATGCGGGGGTCGCTGATCGTGGTCCGCTTGACCTTCCCACGCACGGCACCGGCCAAGCCGAACTCGCCCATGAGCCATTCCACGGTGCACCGCGCGATCGGCGGTGCGCCGACCGGGCGTTCCCGGTTCAGCGTCAGCCAGATCTTCCGGGCGCCGTAGACGCCGTAGTTCGAGGCGTGCGCGGCAGCGATCATCGGCTTCAGCTCCTCATCTCGCAGCTGACGGGGACTGGGCTTGCGGGTCCGGTGCTCGTAGTAGGTCGCAGGGGCGATCTTCGCGCCGAGCTCGGTGAGCACAGCGCAGATCGACTCGACACCCCAACGCAGACCCGGATTGTCGGCATCGCCGTTGCGGACACCGACGTGCTCGTCGATGTAGCGCACGATCAGCGCTGTTGGAGGTGGGGCCGGTCGAGTTCGGCCGCGAAGAAAGCCGAGGCGGATCGCAGGATCGCGTTGGCGCGCTTGAGCTCGGCGTTCTCCCGCTTCAACCGCTTCAGCTCCGCGGACTCCTCCGAGGTCACCCCCGGCCGCTGACCGGCATCGACCTCTGCCTGCCGGCACCACTTGCGCACCGTCTCCGGCGTACCGATCCCGAGCAGCTCGGCGACCTTGCTCATCGCCGCCCACTCCGAGTCGTGATCGGCCCGGATCTCCCTGACCATCCGGACCGCGCGCTCACGCAGCTCGACCGGGTACCTCGTCGTCGTACTCCCTGACATGACTCCATCCTTCCCAAGCAACGGAGTCTCCGGACATCCCGGGGCGGTTCATTCCATTCGTGTCGCACGTCGACGAGACGAGTCTGGGAGAGCTGACCTCGTCGGCAGCAATCGCGATTCACGGCGTCAAGTCCGTGCTCGGGGCTCGCCGCTTCTTCACGGGGGCAAAGAAGAAGACGGTCGGCGCCACCGCCGTCGACTACCTGACGGCGTACCAGCCGCGCGCGCTCGACGCGGGGCTTCCAGCGCTCCTTGACCGGCTCCTTCAAGAGGATCAAGTTCACCCGACTCAGTTGCCGGTGCAGGATGCCTTGGCCGACTGGATCGGGCTGCGTCCGCGCTTGGGCGACCTTGGAGACGATCCTGAGGTCCGCCCCGTCACGATCTTCGGTCAGCTCGCGGACTCCATCGAGACCATCGACGCCGCGCTGCGACGCGAACAGCGCTTCCGTGACGAGGCGAAGGCTGCCGGCGAGGCGGTGCGCAGGATGGAAGTCCGAAAGTTGATGGTCGAGATGCCGGTCGAGCGGCTCAAGGACGCCACCCGCGACCGGCTACGCATCGGCCCCCTGACCGATGCTGGCATCAGGACGATCCAGGCGGTCCTTGACCGTGGCGCCGCGCTGGAGCACCTGCCGGGAATCGGTGCAACCACCGCTTCGCGGATTCGCGGCGCGGCACAGACCCTGTGGCAGACAACGTACGAGGAAATGCCGGTCCGCATCGACATCAAGGCTCGCACGTCCGAGGGGACCGAGTTGCTTCGTCGGCTGGGCGCCTGGGAGGCGATGCGAAAGACGAAGGGCGCGACGCCCGACCTGGCCCTCAAGGACGCTCTTGGCCCGGTGGTCAAGGCGATCGACAAGAAGGTCACCCACCTCGTCGTGTTCGCTGCTGGTCGGACCGTCGCGCAGTTCCAAGAGGCCGCCCACGCCGTCAACCAGCGAGCCGCCCAGGTGTCCGGCAAGGCGACCGGGTCGGCCGCGAAGGACTCGTGGGACGACTTCCTCGCCCGGCCTGCCGACTACTTCGCCATGCTCTCCGAGCTCGGGTTCGTCACCGAGAACGAGGAGAAGGCGCACGGCGATCTGCCGGACGAGATCGTTGAGGCAGTCCGCACCCTCGAACTGAACACGCAGCACCTCAACGCGTCGCTTCGCGGCTACCAGAGCTTCGCCGCTCGCTTCGCCCTCACACAGCGCAAGGTCATCATCGGCGACGAGATGGGCCGGGGGAAGACGGTCGAGGCCATCGCCGTCATGGCCCATCTACGGGCGAAGGGATCTCACCACGCGCTCGTCATCTGTCCCGCCGCTGTCGTGACGAACTGGGTGCGTGAGGTCCAGTCCAAGTCGTCTCTCCGCCCACACAGGGTCCACGGGCCGGGCCGGGATTCAGCGCTGCGCAACTGGGTGCGCAACGGTGGAGTCGCGGTCACCACCTACGACGGGATCGACTATCTCGGGCGCAACCTCCCAGCACACGGCGACTTTGAGGACCTGGCGTGCGTCGTCGTCGACGAAGCCCACTACATCAAGAATCCCGAGGCTCTGCGGTCCAAGCGCACCGCACACTTCATTGGCTTCACCGACTACGCCATCCTCCTGACCGGAACCCCGATGGAGAACCGCATCGAGGAGTTCCACAACCTCGTCGGCTACCTCCGCCCCGACCTCATCGTCGATGCAAACGAGCTTGCGCCGCGACGCTTCCGACGGCAGGTGGCACCCGCCTACCTCCGCCGGAACCAGGAAGACGTCCTGACCGAGCTACCCGAGCTGGTCGAGGTCGACGAGTGGCTCCCCCTGTCGACCAGCGACTCGCGCACCTATCGCGACGCCGTTGCCGCCGGAAACTTCATGGCGATGCGGCAGGCCGCAGTGGCCGACCGTGACTCCGAGAAGATCAAGCGGCTGGTCGAGATCGTCGAGGAAGCCGAGGAGAACAGCCGACGAGTCATCGTCTTCTCCCACTTCCGCAACGTCTTGGATCAGGTCGCGAACGCACTGCCGGGCAAGGTGTTCGGGCCGCTCACAGGCTCGGTGCCAGCGGCTGCGCGCCAGTCCATGGTGGATCAGTTCTCCGCGGCAGCCCACGGAGCCGTTCTCGTCTCGCAGATCGTGGCCGGCGGAGTCGGTCTCAACATCCAAGCCGCCTCGGTCGTGGTGATCGTCGAGCCGCAGCTCAAGCCCACCACCGAATGGCAAGCGATCGCCCGTGCCCGGCGGATGGGACAACTCGAAACCGTCCAGGTCCACCGCCTCCTGTCCGAGGAAGGCGTCGACCAGCGGATCATCGAGATCCTTGCCCGCAAAAAGGAACTGTTCGATGACTTCGCCCGGGTCAGTGAGACCGCAGAGAGCGCCCCCGAGGCGTTCGACATCTCCGAAGCCGAGCTGGCACGCGAGGTCGTTGCGGCCGAGCGCGAGCGTCTCTTCAATCAGGCCAACGGCCTCTCCGGGGACGAAGAGGCTGTTTGACGGAGACGACCCCGGGCCAGCCTCCCAAGTGCGCGTCCCATCATCATCGGGACACTCAAGACGGCCATCCAGGCGAACTTTGCAGCGTTCCAGAAGAACAAGAACACCAGCACGTTGAGGAACCCCCAGCCCGGACGGGTGGCTCCCTGGATGGCGAGGGCGGTCAGGCCGAGGTAGGCCGGCGTCGCGACGAGGGCGACGGGGATGGCCCACTTGAGGCCGCGTGGGGTGCGGAGCCAGTCGACTGCGCGGTTGGTGGGCATGTAGTAGCGGAGGTAGCCGCGGATCGCGGTGCTGAGTTGCCAGAGTGCGATGAGCATGAGGGTCTCCTTCGGGTCGGGCTCATGTCCCTCGGTACGCCCGTCCGCCGACGGAATCCCCGCGGTAACGCCCCTCCTGTGGACTACGCGGCTCAAACCCGGCCCTGTGGGCCCGGCTACGTCAGCGCCCGTCCCACCGTGGCCACGGGCTTTCGGCGCCCCTCCTCCGACTGGAGCGCCTGCTCGGAGATCGCTCGGGCTCGCCGAATCGCTTGTTCGGCGCGGGCAGCGTCGACCTTTTGCGCCACGGTTCGCGGCTCGCCGACGGCGTTGCGCCCCTCCACCTGGTAGCGGTCGCGGTAGGCATCGACCGTCCTGACCTCGTGAAGCCACGCCTGCCGAGCGGGCTCGGTAGTCGGAGGCTCACCGAGGCGCTTCAACCACGGCTCCCCAGACGTCACGGCTTGGTCGACAAGGGTCGTCGCCCGTTGTTCCATCAGGTCGGCGCGTTCGGCAAGGGCCGCCGTCATGTCGTCGCTCATGGCCCCATCGGCTACCGGGATGAGTCCGGCGATCAGCTTCGGTTCGCGGCGTCGCTTGCCGTGCTTGGGATGGGCAGCCTTGTGGAGTCGGCTGATCAGAACGGCGCCGATGTCGTCGGCGTCGTCGAGGAGACGGCGCTGGATGACGGCGGGTAGGAGCCGGTCGATGTCGTGGTGGTTGGCCTCGGCTCGGCGGAGTTCGGCGGTGAGCGGGCCGAAGGAGTCGGAGGTCAGGACGCGTTCGACCTGTTCGGGAGTGAGGCCGCTGTTCTCGATGGTGGTGATCCAGCGGTCGCGTTGGGCGACTGCGGCGATGGTCTCGTACTCGGCAGCGAGCTGTGCGATGGACGACCACCGCTCCTGTTCCTCAACAATCATCTGGTGTGCCGACAGTTCTGCTCCGGAATGGTGGAGCGCGCCGTAGAGCACGGCGCGGGCGGTGACCTCCTCTGGCTCGGGAGGCGCGTGGCCTTCGTCGGGTTGGTCGAGGGCGACGTACGCGACGTTGCTGTCTCGGCCGCGGGTCATGGAGACGTAGAGGTTCTCCCGCGTCGTGCTGCCGGACACGACGACGTGGGAGGTATCGACGGTGATGCCCTGGGCGCGGTGGGCGGTCACGGCGTAGCCGAGGTCGACGTGGTCGGCGACGTACCCCGCCGGCAAAGTGACCGTGCCACCGGTGCTGATGCCGACGCGCTGGACCTGTAGCGAGCCGTCTCGGTGGACCGCGGTGACGCGCCAGCGGTCGCCGTTGCGGACCCAGCCGCCGCGCAGCGTCCGGAGTCGGCGGTCGTTGTGGCGGGTGATGACGAGGTCGCCCTCGGACGCTTGGGTGCCGTCGGCGAGGTTGACCTCGATGTCACCGGTCGGGTGGGCGACGATGCGGTAGGCGCGGGCGCGACGGTTGAGGTGCTTCACGGTCTCGCTCGCCTCGGCGACCAGGATCGAGGTGCGCCCCTCCGTGATGTCGGCGGCCCAGGCGAGGTAGGCGGCGTCCATTATCTCCTCGGTGGTGCCCTCGCGGACGCGGTCGTGGTGGAGGTAGGTGCCGATGGCTTCGTCTCGTCCGAACCGCAGGTCGAGGGACGCGGTCTTCTCCCACTCGTGGGTGAAGCGGTGGACCTCAGTCAGCTCGGGGGTGTCGGGACGGGCGGAGGCCAGCAGTGTGAACGCCCCTCCGGCGTCGACCGACTGGAGCTGCGCCCAGTCGCCGACCAGCAGGACCTTTGCGCCGGCGTCGGCCGCGAGCGCGGTGAGTCGGTCGAGAATCAGAGTGCCGGCGAGGGTGGCCTCGTCGACGATGACGAGTTGGCCCTCGCGAAACTGCGCCCGTCCTCCGTCGTGCTCGTGGAGCCACTTCGCGGTGTTCTCACAGGCGATGCCCAAGTCCTCGGCGAGCACCTGCGCGGCGACAGCGCTCGGCGCGAGGCCGACGACGCTGCCCTTGCCGTGGGCCTTCGTCCAGGCGGTCCTGAGTGCGTGCATCGCAGTGGTCTTCCCAGCGCCAGCAGGGCCGACGAGCAGGTCGATCTGGCGGCCGGACACGGCGATGCCCGCCAGCGTCTCGGACTGCTCGGCAGACAACAGGTGTTCCTTGCGCGTCACCCGCGCGATCACGTCGAGGCTGATCTCGGGGGCCGTCATGTCCTCCGAGCGCTTGAGCAGCCGGTCCTCGGCGGCGAGCAACGTCTCCGAGGTGAACACGACTGAGTGCCGGGGCCGGAAACGGCTGGTGCCGTCAGCCCGTCGGAACGTCTCCGGCACCGTGACCAACTCGGGCGGCGTGATGGTGAGCGACTCCTGCTTGGCGGCGTCGACGATCATCCCGACGACGGCCTCCCGATCCTCGGCACTGGCGAACCGCCAGCCCATCGTCTGCCTGGACGCCTCGGCCCAGAGGTTCCAGTGGCGCCAGGTCGACCGCTTCTCCTCGACCGCTCCGACTACGGAGACGGCCACCTCGCCGATCACGGCGAGGGGAACGTCGTCGGCCCGGAGGGTGGGACGGGCGGTGACCTGCTTCGCCCACTCGACTGCGCCCGTCCCCAGGATCTTCTGCGCCCGTCCTCGCCATTCGGTGGTCAGGTCGAACAGCGAGTGGATCTTCTTCTCGGGGCGTGTGGCGAGCGTGGCTTTCGCGCGCAGTTGGATGATCCGGGCGGGTGACGGGCGGCGCCCGGTGCGCTCGATGTGCTCGGCGATGAGTCGGTCCTTCTCCTTGTCGATGTGGCTGGATCTGCTGGAGAACTCACGGATGAGGGCCTCCGGGATCGGCTCGAGTTCCCAGGCCGGGTTGCGCTCGCTTCCCCGGTCGCGTTGTTCCCACTCGATGCCGAACAGGCGGGTCATGCGGTCGGCGAGCACGGCGTTGTAGTGCTCCGAGATCGGGACGTTCGCCTCGTACATCGGGGTCCCGTCCAGGCTCCGCCAGCGTCCGTCCTCGGTGGTCTTGACCTTGCTGGAGATGACGACGTGCGTGTGGAGTTGCGGGTCACCGAGCCGGGAATCCCAGTGGTCGTACGCCGTGGCCGCCACGCCGATGACGCCGGCTTGCATCACCGCACCGTCTCCGGCGGCGACGCCTCTCCTGGTCGCGACGACTTCGCGCTCCATGAAGTCGAGCACTTCGGCGACAGCATCGTGATGAGCCTGGACGATGAGGGCCTGGGTGCCGGCGTCAGCGACCCCCCAGAGTGCCGAGACGGACTTCGGGACACTGAACGTGTAGTCGTACCCAGCAACCCCGGCGGAGGGCTTCGTCGCCT
This sequence comes from Nocardioides hungaricus, assembly GCF_054782915.1. Taxonomy (NCBI): domain Bacteria; kingdom Bacillati; phylum Actinomycetota; class Actinomycetes; order Propionibacteriales; family Nocardioidaceae; genus Nocardioides; species Nocardioides hungaricus. Next base: position 13,137 of record NZ_BAAGRO010000035.1, read on the forward strand.
CCTCCGCCTTGATCTGCTGGACCGCAGCTTCGCGTTGCTCCCCAGCCAAGCGGGGACTCAGGTCGGCGACTCGGGCGGCGACGCGCTCATCGACTGGCGTGAACGTCGGGAAGGCCCTGCCGAGCTTCTCGCCGGTGGCCGGGTCGAGGCCTGCGCCGATCAGCAGTTGGAGCTGCTGCGAGGTCACGATGTCTTCCCGCTTGATTTCGCCACTCCCGAAGGCGTGGAGCGCGGAGCCCATCCACCGTCCGGGCGGGGTGCCCTCTTCGGTGTAGTACCTGGTGACCGGGTTCGGGTCGGCCATGTTGGCATCGCCGCGCACCACACTCTTGAGCAGGTAGTCGTAGCCCCGGCCGGCGTAGATCCTTCGCATCGAGACGGTCATGGACGCACACCTCCTCGGCGTGAAGGTGTGCGAAGAGATTCATAGCCCGCGCTTCGACCCGGGTTGTCCACAGGCCCCGGGCCACAGAGCCCGCCTCGGTCTGCATGACGTGTATGTCGAAAAGGCGGGACGGCGCACGAGGACGGGCGGGTAGAGCCAGTCGCCGCGATGGTCAGCGACGCGCACACCTTCACAGGAGAGTGGCTCCGGCGACGCAGAGCGAAGGAACAGCCACGTGAAATTCGGATCGGCTCAAGACCACGAATGTGACGTACGATACAAACGCGACGCCCTGGTCGGCCCGCCGTCAGGGCCGTCGTACGCGTCTATCTCGGGGTGCTCCCGCGAAGGCGATCAGGACTCGGCCATGACGTACGCACGACACTTCTCGCTTCTGGCGATCGCCGCCGCGACGGCGATCGCAGTGGGAGGTTGTGCCTCCGACGGCCAAGGTTCGTCCGCGACCCCGACCCTCACTTCGACACCAAGTTCGAGCTCGCCGACCCCAACCACGACCGCCCCGACACCGCGGTCCGACAGCGAATTGGCATCACAGGCGGCGTCCGCGCTTGTGGCGAGGTACTACGCCACCGTCGACCGCCTCGGCCAACAACCGGCCGCACCGCTCGCAAGGCTTTCGGGCGTCGCCGCGGGAGTACAGCTCACAGCCCAGCAGACTCTCCTCCGCAGCCAGCGCAAGGCCGCCCAGAGGCAAGTCGGTGACACCACAATCGTCAAACTCGACGTCCAGTCGATCAACCTCGACAACTCAGACCCGGCCGCCGGCAAGATGCCCACGATCCAGATCGATGTCTGCTGGGACGTCAGCGAGGTCGACGTTGTAGACGCGTCTGGCGAGTCCGTCGTCACCAGCAGCCGACCCGACACCGGCTGGACGCGCCTGACCATCGCCAACAATCGCTACGCCGCCGACGCGACGCGGGGCTGGCGTGTGACTACCGGTGAGGACCTCGAGAAGGCGCCATGCGTCACCTCGTGACCCGGATCGTGGCGATCCTGGCCGCCGCCGGAGGACTCGTCGCCATCGGCCAGGCTCCCGCGCAAGCCGACACGGTCTGCCAGCAGACAAACCCCGCCACAGGCCAATGCCTGATCTGGGTAGAGGTGCCCGGTAGCCCGTCGGACCCAGGCAATGGGGGCGACGACGGCCCGCAGGACACTGGCTCGGGTGCCGCCTGCTATTGGGATGGGACGTCTCAGGGAATCAGCAAGCCGCCGCCGGGTCCGGTGCCGTGCAGCACGACGTACGGCTACTGGTCGAACAGCTACCGCTGCTACATCAAGTACGTCGACCCTCAGCCCGGTCCGGGCGACCCGTTCTGGGAGGGTGCGTACCTCGACTACGGCGCCGTCTACCAGTGCTACCAGCCACAGACGGACCTGCTGGTCCTGATCTGGGCCGCAGACCCTCCGCCGAACTCCGGGGACGGGCCGACGCCACGCGAGGTCGCCCAGATCGCGATCGAGCAGATGGATCTCCGGGCTGTCGACATCGGCATCACACCCGAGCCGGGTGAGGGCAGCCTCGGAATCGTGGGTATGCCGGTGTGGATGTGGGCTGCCGACCCCGACCCCCAGAGCGTAGGACCAGTCACCGAGTCCGCCAGCGCGGGCGGGATCACGGTCACCGCCACGGCCAACGTCCGGGAGATCACCTGGGACATGGGCGACGGCACTGAGGTCACCTGCACGACCGCCGGTACGCCGTACAAGGCGTCGTACGGCGACGCGAAGTCGCCGGACTGCGGGCACACCTACGAGAAGGCGAGCTCGAACCAGCCGGACGGGAAGTACACGGTGAGCGCCACCTCCGACTGGGTCATCACCTGGGAGGGGGCGGGCCAGACAGGAACCATCCGGCTCAACGGCCTCACACGATCGGTCGCGATCGCGGTCGGGGAAGCGCAGGTGCTCGTGCAGTAGCGGGCAGCGGAGAGGCGATGAAGCATGAGCGGTACAGCCACCCGGATCGACGGGACTCTCAACCAGGAGGGTCCGGCCGCCACTGCTCTCGCGCCGCCACCAAAACTGCGCCGGCGACCCGCGCTCGTCGCCGCCGCGATCGGTGCCATCTGCGTCGGTGCATTGCTCGCCGCCTGGGCGTGGACTGCGACGACGAACACCCAGGACGTCCTGGTCGCACGCAACGCCATCGAGCGCGGTGCCGTGATCAGGGCCGATGATCTCGCCCGGGTGCGGCTCAGCGCCGACCCTGCTCTGAAGCCGGTCTCGGCGTCGCAGTTGGATCAGGTCGTCGGCCAACGGGCCGCAGTGGACATCGCCGAGGGCGGGATGCTGACGCCCGGCTCCTTCAACTCCGACGTTGTTCCCGGCGAGGGGCAGTCGGTGGTCGGTGTGGCGCTCACCGCGGCGCAGGCTCCCGGCTTCGACCTGCAGTACGGCGACCGTGTGCGAGTCGTCGTCACTCCCGCGCAGGGTGACCAGCTCCCGGCAGGAGCGCCACTGTCCAACGACGCCACCGTGGTCGGCGTGAGCACCTCCGATGAGACCCGGCAGAGGGTGGTGGACCTGCTCGTCTCGAAGGCCGACGCTGCGGTGCTGGCCACGCGGGTCGCGACCGGCAACATCGCGCTGGTCTTGGACTCCAGGGCGCGCTGATGGCTGTCGTCGCGCTCGCGTCTGCGTCCGGGTCGCCGGGGGTCACGACGTCCGCGCTCGGACTGGCGTTGCTGTGGCCCCGCCCGGTCCTGCTCGTCGAGGCCGACCCAACGGGCGGCTCCGGGATGCTGGCCGGCTACTTCCGCGGCACGAGGGAGTACGACGCCGGGCTCATCGAGCTGGCGCTGACCGCGGGCGACATCAGCGACGCGCTCGCTCAGGTCGGCCGTCCCATCGAGGGCACCACGGTCTCGTTCGTGGCCGGCCCTCGCTCCCACATCCAGGCGAGTGCGCTGAGCGATCTGTGGGACCCGCTGGCCGACGTACTGAGCGGGCTGGAGTCGACAGGGCAGGACGTGATCGTCGACGCCGGACGGCTGGGGCTCCACGGGTCACCGCAACCATTGCTCGACGCCGCCGACCTGGCGCTACTCGTCAGCGGTACGACGCTGCCGAACCTGTCCGCCGCGCGGTCGTACGCCGAGACGTTCCAACGGCCCGCGCTCGATTGGCGCCAGTCGGGAGTGTTGCTCGTCGGCGAGGGCCGCCCGTACAGCGCCCGCGACGTCGCAACGACAGTGAACCTGCCGGTCCTCGCCTGCCTGCCCGATGACCCCGGATCGGCAGCGGTGTTCTCACGTGGAGCCCGACCCGCTAAGAAGTTCAACACCGGGCCTCTCGCGCGGGCACTCAACGCGGCGATCGCCTCCATCCACTCGACGATCACCCGCCGGCGCAACGAGCTCCTGAACGGTGCCCGGTCATGACGAAGGACCGCATTCGGGAGACCCCCGGGGACCACGCAAGCCCGCCGGCCGAACTGCCGCTGTTCACCCAACCCGTACCGGCCCCCGCCGAGCAAAGCGCGACCGCCGGCCCGCCGATCTCGGTGGCACACCTGACCAGGGTGAACAACGCCGTCCCTGCGTTGCCCTTTGAGCCCGGTGGGTCACCGACGAGGAACGTGGACTGGTCGCTGGTCTCTGCCCTGCGCGCCCAGGCGTCCGAGCAGCTCAGCCAAGCGGTCTCCGCCGATCGCGGGCGACTCGATAGGATCGCGCAGGAAGAGCTGGGACGCACGATCGTGCTCGACCTCATCGAGGCCACCGTCGCAGACCGTGTCAACACCGGGATGCCTAACCTGACCGTCCTCGATCAGGATGCGTTCGCGCGGGCGGTCTTCGACTCACTGTTCCGGCTCGGCCGACTCCAGCCGCTCGTGGACGACGACCGGGTGGAGAACATCATCATCACCGGCCACGACAACGTCGTCCTCGAACTCACCGACGGCTCCCTGCTCGACGGCCCTGCTGTCGCCGATTCCGACGAAGAGCTGATCGACTTCCTGGTCTTTCTCGCCTCCCGGTCGGAGGTCAATGCCCGCGGGTTCTCTGAAGCGCAGCCCCGTCTGCACCTGCGCCTGGACGGCGGCTCGCGTCTCGCGGCTGCGGCATGGGTGACACCGCGGCCGTCCGTGGTGATCCGCCGACACCGGCTGATGGACATCACCCTCGATCATCTCGTTGCCAGGCAGATGCTCTCGCCCGTTGCCGCCTCGTTCCTGCGCGCTGCCGTGCGGGCCCGCAAGTCCATCGTGATCTCCGGGTCCCAAGGTGCCGGCAAGACGACACTGGTGCGGGCACTGTGCGCAGAGATCGACCCGTTGGAGGCGATCGGCACCTTCGAGACCGAGTACGAGCTGCATCTGCACGAGCTCGGCCGGCACCGGATCGTGCATCCGTGGGAGGCGCGTCCGGGGTCCGGGGAGCGCCGGGCGAACGGGCGTATGGCCGGCGAGTTCACCCTCGACGAGGCACTGGTCGACTCCTTCCGCTTCAATCTCGCCCGCCAGATCGTCGGCGAGGTCCGCGGCAAGGAGGTCTGGGCAATGATCAAGGCGATGGAGTCCGGCACCGGCTCGATCTCCACCACACACGCCTCGGATGCGGTGGCCGCGATCCGCAAGCTGGTCACCTGTGCCATGGAGGCCGGCCCGCACATCACCCATGCGCTCGCCACCAGCAAGCTCGCCTCGACCATCGACGTGATCGTCCACCTTGACCTGCAGACCATCAACCGGGCAGGGCAGTCGACCCGGCGACGCCAGGTGGCCGAGATCATCGCCTTGGAACCTGGCGAGCGCGAGACCGGGTACGCCACCACACACATCTTCGCGCCCGACGGCGACGGCTCGGCGGTCCCCGCGGTCCTGCCGGACGCCTACCGCGCTCTGGCCTCATACGGCTTCGACCTGACCGCGTTCCTCGCCCAACAGGAGGTGCGGTCGTGATCGTCCTCGTCCCTGCCCTCGCTGGCGCCCTTGTCGTCGGTGGCCTGATCGCGCTGGTTGTGGGCCTGCGCCCGTCCCCGGTCGACCAGCGCCCCTCCCGGCCGCGCAAGGTCCCCACGATGACCAAGCAGATCACCAAGCGGGCCCGGAGGCTCCTTCTGGCCGGGTTCGCCACGGGTGTCATGGCGTTCCTCGTCACCGGCTGGGTGCTCGCGCTGCTCGTCGTCCCGGTCGCTTTCGTCGGCCTGCCCGTCCTGCTGTCCGCGTCCTCGGCCGCCCAGCGGATCGCGCGGCTTGAAGCGATGGAGGAATGGACCCGCTCCCTTGCGGGGGTGCTCACAGTCGGCGTCGGGCTGGAGCAGGCTCTGGTAGCCACGTTGCGCTCCACGCCCGCGGCCATAGCACCCGAGGTGACCCGCCTGGTCGCCCGGCTGCGGGCGCGGTGGGCGACGGAGGAGGCGCTACGTACCTTCGCCGACGAGCTCGACGACGCCACGGGCGACCTCGTCGCGGCGAATCTGATCCTCGGCGCCCGCAGGAGGGGCGCAGGACTCGCAAGCGTGCTGGAAGGTCTGGCCGAGTCGGTGGCGGCCGACGTGCGCGCCCGACGTCAGGTAGAGGCCGACCGCGCCAAGCCGCGAGCCACTGCCCGCTGGGTCACCCTGATCAGCATCGGCGTGCTGGTGATACTCGCGGTCTCGGGGACCTATGTGAGGCCGTACCAGAGCCCACTGGGACAGGTCATCCTCCTGGTGCTGCTGTCGGCGTACGTCGCGACGCTCGTGTGGATGAAGCGGATGGCGATCGGACGAACGATGCCGCGGTTCCTCTCCCCCGCCCCCACCGTGCGGGAGGGCACCCTATGACCACGGGCCTGCAGATCGCTCTGCTCGCGGGGGCCTTCCTCGGCCTCGGGGTCGTCCTCCTCATCGCCCGCATCCTGCCAGTCGAGCCGGACCTTGCCGAAGCGCTGTCGCGGCTGACACCCGTCAGCAGGCGGGCGAGCGTGGTCGGCCCGGTCACGGCCGCGAAGGGCAAGGAACGGATCGGGGTGTGGGCGATCAAGGCCCTGCCGCCGGCCATCTGGGTCAAGACCCCCACGCGAGAGCTGGCGCTGCTCCGCATCCCGCTCGCCCGGTTCTACGGCGACAAGATTCTCATGTCACTCGTGGGGCTGGTGATCACGCCGCTGCTGGCGTTCTTCTTCCAGGAGATCGGGCTCGGGCTCCCCGTCGCGATCCCGGCCATCGCCTCGCTCGGCCTGGCCGCCGTCATGTTCTTCCTGCCCAACTACAACGCCGTCGACGACGCACGCAAAGCCCGGCTCGAGTTCTCTCGTGCTCTCGGTGCCTACATCGACCTCGTCGCTCTCGAGCGACACAACGGCTCCGGTGTACGGCAGGCGATGGAATCCGCGGCCGAGGTCGGCGACTCCTGGGTCTTCACCCGGCTCTCCGAAGAACTGACCCGGTCGCGGTGGTCGGGCCAGCCACCGTGGGATGCCCTGCACGCCCTGGCCGACGAGCTCGGGCTGCCCGAGCTCGACGACTTCGCCGACATCATGCGGCTCTCCGGAGAGGAGGGCGCCTCGATCTACACCAACCTGCGTGCCCGCTCGGCCGCCATGCGCACCGCGATGCTCAACGACGAGATCGCCGACGCCAACGCCGTCGGCGAACGCATGACCATCCCCGGCTCCCTGCTCGGCGTCATCTTCATGGCCTTGCTCGTCGCCCCATCCCTGCTGCGGATGTTCAGCAACACCTGACCCCCCAGGGCAACCCCGACAGGAAGGAACCCCCCGTGGACCGACTCATGACAGCGCTGGTCGCGCTGACGTACGGGTTCGAAAGCCGCCTCTCTCGCCGTGACGAACGAGGCTCCGTCACCACCGAGCACGTGCTCTGGGCCGTGGCCGTCATCGCCATCGTCGGCATCGTGGTCGCTGCGATCAAGGCCTACGTTGAAAACCAAGCCGGCAACATCAAGTAGACGGCTCGGTCGTCAACGCAACGAACGAGGCTCGGTCTCGATCGAGCTCGTCATCGTGCTGCCCGCCCTATTCGCGGTGATGTTCCTCGGGATGCAGGCCGCGCTCTTCTACCACGCCCGGACTGTGGCGATCGCCGCCGCGCAGGAAGGCGCGAAGGCCGCCGGCGGCGAGAGCGGTCGGGAGGCCGACGGCGTCGCCGCTGCCTCCTCGTTCATCGTCGAAGCCGGTGGCGACGACGTCCTCCCCGGCGCGAGCGCGACCGCCGACCGCACCGCGACCACCGTCACCGTGACCATTCGCGGGCGCAGCCTCAGCGTGATCCCCGGCTGGAACCCCGTAGTCGTCCAGACCGCCTCCCTGCCCGTCGAGAGGCTGACCGCGCCGTGACGATCTCGCCACGCGTGAGGAACGAGCGCGGGTCCGCGGCGATCGAGGCCGCGGTCGGAGTACCTGCTTTCGTGCTGTTCGTCGGGCTCATTATCTTCGGAGGCCGCACCGCCACCACCCAATCAGCCGTCGAGTCCGCCGCTGCCGAGGCAGCACGCACCGCCTCGATCGCGCGCACCGGTCAACAGGCGCAACAGGACGCCAAGACTGCGGCGCAGTCCAGCCTCACCAACCAGGACATCCGATGCCTCACCGTCACCGTCACGGTTGACGTCTCCGACTTCGCCAAGCCAGTCGGGCAAACCGGCGCTGTCTCCGCGACCGTTGGCTGTCTACTCGACCTGGGGGACCTGTCCGTGCCGGGCGTCCCCGGCAGTCGCCTCATCAAGGCCACCAGTCGCTCACCGCTCGACACGTTCCGGGAGCGCCGATGACGCGAAGAACCCGAGTCCCCGTCCGTGACGAGCGCGGCTCCATCAGCATCTGGCTCGCGGTGTCGAGCCTGGTGATGATGATTCTCGTCGGGCTGGCAGTCGACCTCGGGGGGCAGGTCAACGCCAAACAGCGAGCCCACAACATCGCCGCCGAAGCCGCCCGCACCGGCGGCGAACAGGTGCAGGCCGCGCCCGCGATCACCGGCCAGTACGTCGCCGTCGACGCTATCGCCGCCCGCAACGCGGCCCAGGACTACCTCGCTGCTTCTGGAGTCACCGGGACGGTGACCATCACGGACGGCGACACCATCACGGTCAACGTGACCGACACCTACACCCCGAAGTTCCTGAGCCTCATCGGCATCGGCGACCTCACCGTCACCAGCCAAGCCTCAGCACGCCTGACCCGCAGCCTCGGAGGGAGCGAACAATGACCCCGCCAACCGGTCAGCCCGGATTCCGACAACGACTCCGAGGCCTCGCGGCCACCCTGCTCGTCCTGCTCCTCGTCGCCGGAGTACCGGCCCTCCTCACCACCATCGGAGCCGCGCCGTGGACAGCCGACCTCAGCGAACTGCGGACGCTGCTCACCAGCCCCGACGACGGCACGCTCGCGATGACCCTCATCGCGACAGCCGCCTGGATCGCCTGGACCTTCGTCGCCGTCTCCGTCGTGCTCGAAGTGGTCTCACAAGTGCGGGGCCTGCCCGCCCCGACCCTCCCCGGCCTCGGCACTCCCCAGCGTGCGGTCGGCCAACTCGTGACGGTAGCCGCACTGCTCTTCGTCGCCACACCCACCGTGGTCGCGGCACTCCCGAGCCCACCGGCCCACGCCGCGACAACAGCAACCGCCCACGAGCCCGCCCGACTCGCCGTGGTCGAGGGCCCACCCGCCCTTCCGGACGCGCCTCCCGTCCCACCACGCCAAGACCCGACCTGGGCACCGGTCGAGCCCACGTCGACGATCAACTACACGGTCAAGCGCGGCGACAGCCTGTGGAAGATCGCCGAACGCCTCCTCGGCGACGGCACCCGCTTCCGAGACATCTTCAACCTCAACACCGACGCACTCGACCGACCCGACTTCATCACCCCAGGCACCGTCCTGAAGGTGCCACACGAAGCCACGCACTCCAACCCCAACAGCACAGCCGGCGAATACGTCGTACAGCCCGGTGACACCCTGTCGGCGATCGCCGACGCCCGACTCGGCGACCCAACGCGCTACCCAGAGCTCATCGACGCATCCCGCGACACCGTGCAACCCGACGGAGCAACGCTGACCGACCCCAACCTGATCCGACCCGGCTGGAAGATCACCATCCCCGGACAGGCCAAGCACAAGGCCAAGACCCCCCAGCAGCCCGAAGCACGTCCCAACGACATCGATCCGCCCAAGGACATCGAGCCGCCGGCCGAACCACCCTCAGCCGAACCGACCCCCGAGCCGGCCGAACCACCCTCAGCCGAACCGACCCCCGAGCCGACCGCAACAAGCCGACCGGATCCCGGGACCAACACCGCTGACGATGCAAACGACCAGGACGATGCCGGCGACGAGGCGACCGCGCCCGGTTGGCTGGTAGCCGGCCTGACCGGATCCGGCGCTCTCCTGGCCGGGTTCGTCCTACTCGCCGTGCGCGCCCACCGCAACACCCAACTCCGCTATCGCCGGCCCGGACAAAGCATCGCCCCTCCCCCGGAAGAACTGCGGGCGATCGAGAAGACGGCTCTCGTGTCCGGTGCCCCGCTGACGCAGACCATCGCGAATCTCGACCTCGCACTGAGGCACCTCGCCGGAGAGTGCGCAGACTCAGGACGGCCGTTGCCCCAGCTCGCCACCGCGACACTCGCCAACTCCGCCGTGACCCTGCAACTCGATGAGACCAACACCCTGCCGGCACCATGGACGGGCGCAGGCCGAGAGTGGTCGCTCCCCCTCAGCAACCCCCAACCCGAGCGCAACGACGTGCTCCCGCCCTACCCCTTGCTCGTCAGCGTCGGGCAGGACGACGACGGCCTGCGCCTCGTGAACCTGGAGCACCTCGGCGTCGTATCGCTCGTGGGCGACCCGCAGCACGCCGAGGCACTCGCACGGCACATCGCCGCCGAACTGACGCTCAACCCGTGGTCGACCACCGTCGAGGTCAACGTGATCGGACTCGGCGAAGAATTGGCCGCGCTCGACACCACCCGGCTTCGCCACCACGCCGACGGCGGGCAGATCGTCGCGGGACTCGTGCGCGACGTGACCACATCACTGGAGACCAACTGCGACGACCCCGACCCCTACCGGGCTGTCATCACGACCGGAGACGGGACAGCGCAACTCGCAACCCTCCTCGTCGCACCCCCCTCACGGATCGGGACCGCACTGGTCTCGCTGGCTGCGCCCGCACCCGAGTCGACCGTGTTCGAGCTCAACTACGCAGGGCGGCTACGTGCGCCCGTCCTGGGCCTCGACGTTCAGGCGGCCGGACTGACAAGCGAGGAGGCGACCGCTTGCGCCGCCATCGTCGACCTGACCCGCGAGAGCGCGCCGGTGACGATCCCGTCGTTCGAGCCGGCCGCCGGCGGCTGGCGTGCCCTCGCCGACCAAGCCGGTGCACTGCGCGAGGAACTGACCCACGTTCGCGACGACGGCCCAGCCGGCGACGGCTCGCTGCTTCCCGAGGCAGCCGAGGAGTACGTCGCGACCGCCGCGACCACGGTCGCCGACATCGCAACTCTGGCCCCGGTCGTGTCCGAGCAGATCCGCCGCACACTCGAGGAGGCGGACCCGACGCTCGATGAGGATGTGGCCGACTGGTTCGACGCCGAGGTACCGCGCCCCCGCCTGACTCTGCTCGGCCCCGTGAACGCCGAAGTCTTCGGCGCGGTCAAGCCCGTGATCCTGAAACGCAGACCCTACTTCGTCGAGATCCTCGCCTACCTCGCCTTGCACCCCAACGGAGCGACCGCCAATGAAGTCGCGGATGCGTTCGGCATCGCGGCATCGCGAGCAAGAACGGACGTCAGCTCGCTGCGCGACTGGCTCGGCAGCAATCCACGTACGGAGGCGCCTTACCTTCCAGCCGCCAACGAATCCCCCACATACCTCGAGTCTGGCGTCAAGACCTATCAAGTTCAGGACGTGCTGGTCGATCTCGACCTGTTCCGGCGTCTTCGAGCCCGAGGCGAAGCCCGCGGAGCCGAAGGTATACAGGATCTGACGACGGCCATGTCACTGGTCCACGGCCCGCCGTTCAGTCTGCTGCGGGCGAAGGGCTGGAGTTGGCTCCTCGACACCGAACGAATCCACGAGACAGTCGACTGCGCGATCGTCGACACCGCTCACCTGCTCGTGGTCAATGCGCTCGCCAAGGGCAACATGGGCCTTGCCCGTGAAATTGCCGAGACCGCCTGCAAGGCTGCGCCGTACGACGACATCTGCCGGCTCGACCTGGTGAAGGTCGCCGCGGCCGAGGGCCACGAGGAAGTTGCCGACAAGATGCTCGCCGACAACGTCTTCAACCGCACCGACGACTACCTGCCGCCCATCGACCTGCCCGACCGAACTGCGAAGGTCGTAAAGAACAACGGTTGGGCGGGTCGGCCACGCTCGCGAGATTGAGGGCAACAGAGGCAGCGGAGAAGGAGGGGCAGGCTCCGCTCCACCTGCTCGGCCACCCCGTCAGAGAGCCTCAACTGAGGTTCCGGTGAGGCTCCCAAACGAAACGAAACGACTCTCTGTGCTCGCGCGGGTTTTGATGGCGTTCGTTGGGCAAGGGTCGTCCTCAAGCACGAGGACGGCGACAGATGCAGCAGCACCTCAACAACAAGCCGTAGCGATCAAGATGGGAACGTCCCTGGCGTGATGAGGTTTGCAGGTGCGTCCGATCGTCAGCACCAGAAGAGGCGCACCTGGTCGCGGCTCTCGTAGACGATGCGACCCTCAATGGTTCGAACGTGCCATTCGCCATCGCCGCCGGCAAACTCCTCCGGGCCGGCCCGGACGCGGGCCCGTGCCAAGAGCCCCACGTCGGCCTGGACGTGTTGAAGAGCCGCAGGGTCGAGCTTGCGGAGCATGGGGCAAGTAGTCGCGCTGGACTCAGCCTGCGACTTCAAAGCTTCGCGCATGCAAGGCGCGCCTACTTCTCCTTGACCATTGGTCCAGGGACGGCGGAGCGAACCTGCTGTTCCCACTTGGCCTCGATGCCGAACTTGCGCCACGCGACGAGCGCCGTGGCCCACGCCAGGAGGAAAATGACGACCATCGCGAATCCGACGTAGTCCAGGTTGAGGCCAGCCAGCCACGCCAGCGGGCCCTCGCTGAAATCGAACTGCTCGACCAGCAGCCCCACCAGAACCAGGCTGCCGATACCCAACGCCACGGAGACTGACAAGACCGTGACCGTGAGGTTGTAGAAGACCTTGCGCACGGGCGTGAGGAACGCCCATCCGTAGGCCCGGGTCATCACGACTCCGTCGATCGTATCGAACAGGCTCATGCCTGCGGCGAAGAGCACGGGCATCGTCAAGATGGCGTACCACGGCAATGCGAACGCTGCGGAGCCTGCTGCGAGCACCAGCAAGGCGACCTGTGTAGCGGTATCAAACCCGAGCCCCATCAGCAGCCCGACCGGGTAGAGCTGCCAAGGTCGAGAGACCCGTCGTGTCACCCGGTCCAGCAGGCGCGCGATCAATCCGCGGTTGTGCAGATGCCGTTCCAGCTCCTCCTCGTCGTACTCGCCGTCGCGCATGGCTCGAAGGACCTTCAGGATGCCGTTGACGGCCGCCAGGTTGGCGATGCCGATGAACAGCAGGAAGGCGCCGGCTACGAGACTTCCGATCACGGCAAGGGTGTTCCCAGTCTGCGACTGCTCGTCCTGCATGACGTCGGCGACGCCCCGTACGCCCACAGCGAGCAGCAGGCTGGCCACGAAGACCACAGTCGAGTGCCCCAGGGAGAACCAGAACCCAGTACTGACCGCGGGGGTGCCCTCGCCGACGAGCTTGCGGGTCGTGTTGTCGATCGAGGCGATGTGGTCGGCGTCGAAGGCGTGGCGAGCGCCGAGCAGGTAGGCCGTCACCCCCACGCCGACGCCGAGGACGCCGGTGCTGCCGAGCTGGTATTGCTCGGGAACGACGAGCACCAGCAGCACGCCCCAGCCGACAACATGCAGCAGGAAGACGAAACTGGCCATCGTGGCGATGGAACGCTTCTCGCCGCGGTCGAAGCCTGCCTTCGGTCGGCTCATCGACAACGAACTCTGCAACTGATCCATCGATCCCTCCGCCTGCGCGGTCGCGCTTGTTGCAAATAGTATGCAATAAGACGTGATCGGTTCTGCGCGTCGGGTCACACCACGTCCGACCAAGGTCGCCACCCAAGGCGTACACCGATACCACCGGTGGATGCTGTCGGCTGCGGTGTCGACAGTGCGGCCCTCCCGGCGCGCGACGCTCAGCGGCGTCGAGGCCCCGACATAGCAGTCCTGTCGCTCGTGTCGCGGGGTCCAACTGATGGCTCTCATATCTTGCCGAAGCTTGCCTGACCTCGGGATGGGCGCCGCCCAAACGGTCCATGAACTGCGGAAACTCCGCCTGTGCCTCAAGCGGCCCGTCCTCCTAATGACGCCCTCGGGAGGGGCGCCTTTTGGTGCGCAAGCTGAGGACAGTCGAGAGCATGAACAACTTGCACCAGCAGAGAGCCGCGACAGTCCGGTGGAGTCTTCGGCTCCTCCACAACATCGCCAACGCCCCGGATCTCGTGACAGCTGCGGGACACCTCGGCGCCGGAGGCATCCCGGTCTTGCCGTGCGTCCCCGGCGGCAAGCGTCCGCTGACCCGCCACGGCTTCCAGGACGCCAGCACCGACCCCGCGGTCATCGATTCCTGGTGGATGCAGCACCCGGACGCCAACATCGGTGTCCCGACCGGCGTGATCGGTGGCATCGACGTGGTCGACGTCGACGTCCACCACGACGGCTCTGGGTACGCCGCCTTCGAGCGTGCGCGTCGCGCCGGGTTCGTCGAGGGGTGGGCCTGGCTGGTCCGAACGCCGTCGGGAGGCCTGCACGCCTACTTTCAGCGGTCCTCCGACCGTGTGCAGCGGTCGTGGCAGGTGCCAGGCAAGCACATCGATTTCCGTGGCGATGGCGGCTACATCATCGTCCCGCCCTCTCGGGTGACCGGCGACGACCGCGTACGGCGGAGTTACCGGTCGATCGTGGTCGCCGAGCACCACGACCCCCGGCCGGTCGACGCGGCCGGGCTGCGAGGTTTCCTCGACCCTCCCCGCCAGACGCTCCCGCCGGCGGACATTCCGGCCGTGGGTGCTCGCCCCGACAAGCTCGCCGCGTGGGTGGCGTCGCGTCCCGAGGGTGGCCGCAACGGTGGCCTGTTCTGGGCGGCCTGCCGGATGGCCGAGGCCGGCCACGACCTGAGCACCACGACGTCGCTGCTCGGTGAGGCGGCGTACGCCGCTGGCCTGCCCGAGCGGGAGGCGATGGCGACGATCCGATCGGCGTACCGGATCTCGACTCGGTTGGGGCCGACGGGTGCCCCATGTCCTACGCAGGCGGTCGAGGCGGTGGGCCTGTGAACACGCACCCGCGCTACGAGCGCCGTCTTGACCGTGTCATTCCCGAACCCGCGCCGGCTGGCGATGCCGAGACGTCAGTCGATGCACTCGCCGTGCACCGCGACCCGTCCGCGCCGATCGGTCAGGGCAGGCCCGAGGCTGACCGGTCCCTGCCCAGTGTCGCCTGGGTCCGCCCGAGCGAGATGCCGACCCTGCTCGGCTCGAGGTTCGTACGCCGTGGCATCGACCTCCAGGCCGAGCTGACCCGCCGCGCCCGCCGCGCTCCCGGTGCCGCGATCTCGAAGGCGGGGTTACACCGGATCACCCGGACCTCGATCGCGCGACCTGACACCGCGCCGAGCGTGCCCGGCCCGATCATCACCGACCAGGAAGGACCCGGACTGTGACGACCGAGGCAGTGAGCGAACCCGCCTTCACTACCGCCGAAGGGCTGCGCCTCCTTCTGCTTGATCTCGCCTACGCCGGACGGCGGGCGTGGCAGACCAGCCCGGAGGCGGCCGACCTGATGGCGTACGCGATGACGAAGTACGCCGGGCTGGCACACAAGTACGGCATGGAGCCGACCGAGGCTGCGGCGGCCGCGTTCGAGGTGATGCGGATGCGGTCGACCCGTGTCGCCCAAGACCCGTGGGCGGTCATCACGCACGCGGTCGAGCTGACCCTGATCTACGAGTCGCGCGCCGAAGGTCTGCTGTGCTCGACCGGGCAGGCCCGCAAGACGACCGGCCTCGGATATCACGACGCCGAGAGGTTCGCCGATCGCGACTCCGAGATCGCCGACTACCATCCCGCCTTCCACGTCCACGACGGCGTCGAGGATGTCGACCGACCCGATGTGGATGGTGAGCCGACCAACGCCTTCGTCGCGCTGGCCGATGCGGTCACGTTCTTCGAAGAGCTCGGCTGGAGACACCGCGACGCCCGCCTCGGGTTGGAGTACATCGCCGCGCGCCTCGACCGATGTGGAGATCCGAGAACGGCGTACGCCTCTCTTCGCCGGGACGGCAACGGGCCCGGCTGGCTCGACGTCGATCAGAACGGCTGGCTGACCATGCTCCGGGCACTGCTCGGCGACCCGCACACCGACTACGCCGATACGACGCGCGGGCGCGGCATCCTCCTGCGCCTGTGCTCCGGTGAACACCTCTGCGACCTCTTCCACGACGCCGCGCTCGCAGATGCGATCGAGGCGATCGCACCGGTCCACCGTGCAGCACCACGGGTCGGTGAGAGGCATGTCTGATCGCGGCCACATCGAGCTCGAACGCAGCACCGACTCCATCGTGGTCGGCGAACGGCACAGGCGAGACCCCGGCGACCTCACCGCGCTGATGGACTCCATGACGCGGGTCGGACTACTCCAGCCCGTCACCATCACCCCCGACGGCTACCTGATCTGCGGCTACAGGCGCCTCGAAGCAGCCAAGAAGCTCGGCTGGACGACCTTGCGGGTCTGGGTGAGGTCCGGGATCAGTGACGAACTGACCCGGCTCCTTGCTGAGCGCGACGAGAACACCACCCACATGCCGCTGGCCGTCGACGAGGCAGCCAAGCTCTACGCCGAACTGCGGGTCCTGATCGACGAGGACGCGGACCGTCGCAAGAAGGCGACCCAGTTCGGGGCTGTCGACGGCAGACCCGTAGGTCAGCCCGGTCACGCTGAATCAGCGGGACCGACGACGGGCCCCCTGGGCGAAGCTCGTCGACGCGCGGCGGAGATGGTCACCGGCAAGGCGTCCTACGCCCGGCTGGAGCAGATCCTGGAGATGGAACGCATCGCCGCCGACCGCGACCTGTCGAAAGACCTGCGGACGGTGGCCGAGGACGAGCTCGCCGCGATCCGCAACGGCGGCGCCGTCGACCCGGGGTACCAGCGGGTCAAGGCAGCCCAGCGCCTCGCGGCGCTGATGAAGCCCGGCGACAGCACCGACGTCGACGAAGAGCTCGACGAGGCGCTGCGACGGCAGGCGGCGGACCGACGTCGGCGGATCAAGGAGAACCGCGCCCGCCGTGAGGCCGAGGCCGCCAACCACAAGCGCTCGACCCGGTCGTTCGCGCTGAAGTGGGCCGAACTGGACGGCTGGTCAAAGAAGTACGACGTCGACCAGATCGCCCACGAGGTCAAGCCCGACGACTGGTCGCTGTTCCTGCGCGTCATCGACGAGACCAAGGCGTTTGCCGAGGCCGTCAACCTCGCCCGGGCCGGTTTGGAAGACTGCTGACATGGCATCCGCCCAGACGCTCAGCCTGCCGGACCGACAGGCCGTTGCTACGTGGGCTGCGGACTGCGTCGAGCGCGTCATTGCGTTGTTCGAGGCGGAAGCGCCCGCCGACGGCCGACCGCGCGACGCGATCGCCCGTGCCCGCGCGTTCAGTCGCGGCGAACTCGACGCCGCCAGCCAGATCCGACGGCGTTTCGAGGCCGGGCGCGCCGCCAATGCCGTCACCGGCGCAGCGGCCATCGCGGCTGCCCGCGCGGCCGGACAACTATCCGGGGTTGCGCACATGGGTGCTCATGGCCTCGGCGCCGCCGCGTACGCGCTGAAGGCCGCGAGCCTCGCGTCGCCGGACAAAGCGACCATCACGGGAGCCGAGCTTTCCTGGCAGCTGGACCAGATGACACCCGCCGTACGCGAAGCACTCGGGCGCCTTCCTGCGCTCGGGCAGGACACGGCCGGCCCCTTAGGCACCGGACTGCTGAACTCCGGGGTACTCGCCGTCAACATTCGCGCACTCCAGGACGCGCTACGGCTTCCCGGCTCAGACGCCTGAACTCGAGCCGGGCATCACCCGTCCGCGGCGAGTTCCGAGCGGAGATCGAGTGGCACACCTGAGTCGTGACCACACCGACTCACGAAGGCCACGCCGATGCTCCACCCCACCGCCGCTCCCGCTGACCTCCGCCGACGACGCGTCATCGTCGCCGCGACCGCAGGCGTCCTTCTGCTGATCGCGGCCGTGACGTACGCCGTCCTAGTCGACCGTTCGCCCTTGCCGACACCCGCACCGACCACCACTGCAAACGGCATGGCCGGGGATCCCCCGGTCGAGACGAACACCGTGATCACCGAAATCCCCGCGCTGAAGCCCACATCCGACCCTGAGACCTTCGCCCGTCTGGTCGCCGAGGCGATCTTCGCGTGGGACACCACCACCCTGATCACTCGCACCGACCACGTCGACCAGCTCCTCGCCGTGGCCGACCCGACCGGCGAGTCGAGCCCTGGCCTGGTCGCCGATCTCGACAACTACCTGCCGACCCAGGCCGCCTGGGTCGAACTCGCTACCTACGAAACCCGCCAATGGCTCACCATCGACTCGACGACCACGCCGACCTCGTGGGCAGAAGCCCAAGCGCAGGCAGGCGACAGACTACTGCCCGGCACGACGGCCTACACGATCACCGGGACCCGCAACCGCGCCGGCGTCTGGGAGTCCGAACCAGTGAGCAGCGCCCACCAGGTCGCGTTCACCGTGTTCATCGTCTGCAAGCCGTCCTACCCCCAATGCCGGCTGCTGCGGCTCTCCCGACTCGACGAACCCCTGAACTGAAGGCGGCGACCCGGGATGCGCACCATGCTGGTCGCCGGCGTACTGCTGCTCCTTCTCGCACCCGCTGCGGCGCTGCTGAGCGCGGCAGCGCTACTCAATCCGGCCGCTCAGGCCTCCTGCCTCCCCACCGGCCCGGCCGCCGGCACGGCAACCGGCACGCCGAACCCGGGGGCGACGCCATCGACACCGGTCGGTGAAACCTCGCGGGTCGTGTTCCCGCTCCCGGCCGGGACCTGGGTGCTCACCAGCGGATTCGGGATGAGGACCCACCCGATCACCGGGGTCCGCGCCCTGCACCCCGGCCTCGACCTGGCTGCACCCTCCGGGACCCCGATCTTCGCCGCCGCCGACGGTCGCGTCGTGTTCGCCGGCCCCTCGGCCGGCTACGGCAACCTCATCATGATCGAGCACACCGTGGCCGGACAGCTCGTCGTGACTCGTTACGCCCACATGACCGCGGCGAGCATCCGCGTGAAGACCGGCGACACCGTGAGCGCCGGACAACCCATCGCCGCCGTCGGCGCAGAGGGCTACGCCACCGGACCCCACCTCCAGTTCGAGGTCCGCCCCGGCGGCCGCGACGCCGCCCCCATCGACCCCACGCCGTGGCTCGCCGCACGCGGAGCCATCGACCTCAACACCGGCACCGACACTGGCGCCGAGACTGGGAGTGCTGGGTGTGGCGGACCGGACGGCACAGCCACGCCGTTCAACGGGACCGACCCCTCACAACTCGTCGACGACCCCACCAGCAACGGCAAGATCACCGCCCGCACCGCCGCCATCCTCGCCCAGATCCGCTCCCGATTCCCCGCCACCGCCTGGGCCTGCTGGTCACCACGCCCCGGCACCACCTCCGAACACCCCCTCGGCCGAGCATGCGACGGCACCCTCGGCAACGCCATCGGCGTCGCCGCCACCGGCCCCGCACTCACCCTCGGCTGGCAACTCGCGAACTGGCTCAAGACCAACGCCGAGACCCTCGGCGTGGAATACGTCATCTGGCAAGCCAAGATCTGGTCCCTGGCAAGGACCAGCGAAGGATGGCGCCCCTACGACGGCGGAGGCATGTACAACCCCGCCAGCGTCACCGGCGGCCACTACGACCACGTGCACTTCACCAGCAAGCCGAACACCGTCCCGTCAGTCCAATCCCTAGTCACGGCGCCCAGCTGGCGTGGCGGTCGTCCCCTTACGTCCCGACAGATCGGGGGGGTTCGGCGCAGCGCGTTCTGGGCTGACACCTACGTAGCGTGAAGGTTCCTGCTGCTCCACTCCCGCTCGTCGGGCCGGACTTCGGCGCGGTCGGCGGCTCCAATCAACTGCGCGCCGTCGTCGGCGCCCTGCTGACCTACGGCCTGATCGTTGCCGTGCTGATGGTCGTCATCTGCGCCGCAACATGGGCCATCGGCTCCGCGCAAGGCAGTTGGCAGACCGCCAGCAAGGCCAAGACCGGGCTTTTCGTCGCGCTCGGCGGCGTGATACTCGCCGGCGGGGCGCTGACATGGGCCAACTGGCTGCTCGACCTGGGCGCGACTCTGTGACCGGCGGGCAGATGTCAACCACGCTGGTTCACATCCACTAATGCCGCATCGGCACCCACCGCGGTGTCCGCCGAGCCATAGACCGACACACCCGGCCCTCGGTCAGCTTCTTGCACGTTGATCGGTCATCGTCGTGGCTAGGGCGAGTGACCTGGGAGCCGAGACGGATCGCGGAGCCCAGGCGAGGAACCCGCCGAAACGACGAACCATCCGGCGTCGAGTCCGAAGGGTCCCAGACGAACACCTGAGCAAGTGACCCGCCTATTCGCTCAGGAGGAATCGTGATCCCCATCGCTCGGTCCAGCACGGTCGTGTCGCTGTTGCCGCAGGACATCAGCATCGGCCCGAACTCCAACGGCCTGCCCGGCATCAGCCAGCTCAAGACGATCGTCGGAGCAACGATGACGGTCGGGCTGATCCTCGCCGTACTCGCACTCATCGTGTCCGCGATCGTGTGGGCGCTCGGCGCCAACTCGTCCAACCCGCACCTGGCCGGGCGCGGCAAGACCGGCGTCCTCGTCGGCCTCGGCGCGGCGATCATCACCGGCGCGTCGGTGGCCCTGGTCAACTTCTTCTGGAACGTCGGCCAGTCGGTCTGAACCGGCTGAGCAGAACAGGAACACGACGATGGTCGACGTATGCGCCGTATCTGTCATCTCATCGGTATGCGACACCGCGGGCGAAGCGGCCGGCTCGTTGGTGGCCGCGCCTTTCGACTGGCTCGCCCAAGGCATGGGGAACGCGGCGGGCTGGATGTTCGAGGCGGTCTGGAAGGTCTTCGACTCGACCACGATGGTCGACGTCACCAGCAGCCAGTACACGAAGGTCTACAACGTCCTCTTCGGCGTCGCCGTCTTCGTCATGCTCGGCTTCTTCATGCTCCAAGTCATCGGCGGCATGATCCGACGAGAACCCGCCGCGCTCACGCGGGCCGCACTCGGGTTGGCGAAGTCGATCCTCGGATCCTTTGTCGCCCTTGCGCTCTTGGCGACCGCGCTGGAGGTCACCGACCAGCTCTGCATCGGCATCGTCAACGCCGCCGGAACCAACATGGAGCAGATGGGCAACCGGATCGCGTTGTTGACCAGCGGACTCGCCGGGCTGAACGTCGCCGCCCCCGGCGCGGGCGCGATCCTGACGATCTTCATCGCCGGCCTCGCCATCGGCGCGGCATGCATCGTGTGGATCAGCCTCCTGGTCCGCAAGGCGCTGCTGCTCATCGCGATCGTGTTCGCCCCGATCGCGCTGGCCGGGTCGAGCTGGGACCACACCCGCGGCTGGGTCAGCAAGTGGGCCTCGTTCGTGATCGCGCTCATTCTGTCGAAGGTCGTCTTGGTGGTGATTTTCCTGCTCGCGACCGCGCAGGTCTCCGCACCCATTGACAGCGACATCCAGTCCATCTCTGAACCCATCGCCGGCGTCGTTCTGATGCTGATGGCTGGGTTCGCGCCCTACCTGACCTACAAGGCCATCGCGTTCATGGGCTTCGACATCTACCACGCGATGTCGGCCGAGCAGGAAAGCAAGGCAGCGCTCAACCGACCGGTGCCGATCCCGACGAACCGAGCACCGAGCTCCCAGCCGAGCAAGATCCTCGACGCCGGCAGCGGCGGGAGTAGCGGGAGCGGCAATGGCGGATCGTCGACGCCCTCGGCACCACCGACGGGGTCAGGTCCTTCGACCGGCGCCGCCGGCGCGTCGTCGAGTGGTGGCGGCACCGCAGCTGGCGGTGGCGCGGGTGCGGGTGCTGGTGGCGCGGCTGCGGGCGGGGTTGTTGCCGGTCTGGTGGTGGCGAAGGAGGCCGCGACCGCCGGGGTCCGCACCGGCCAGGCCGTCGGTGACGCGGCCTCGCAACACGTCGACGCCGCCGACCAGACCCCGACCGCTTCGGCCTCTCGGCCAGGTACGCCCGGCACGCCCCGGCCAAGGCCGCTGCCGCCGCAGGTCGCGGACCCGGTTCCCGTCGAGTCCAACGGCAGGGAAGGCTGACCCGTGAGCCACCAGACGACAGCACAGGGCGATCACGAGCTCGCGCCGGTGAAGTTCTCCCGTCTGGCCCGCCGCGGCGTACTTCTCGGCCTGTCCGGGTCGCAGCTGGTCGTGGTCGGCGCCGGTGCGATCGTTCTGGTCGGCGCCCTGTACTCCGGCGGCGGCGCCGCGCTGATGTACGTCGCGCCCGTCCTGCTGACATCCGCCGCGATCGCGTTCGTCGGCATCGGTGGCCGCAAGATCGTCGAGTGGCTCCCGGTCGTCGCCGCCTGGGTGTGGCGCTCGACCGGCGGGCAGCTGCTCTTTCGCAGGCGCATCGTCAAACCCCGGCCCGCAGGCACCCTGTCGCTCCCCGGCGACGCGGCGCGGCTTCGGCAATGGCTGGACCCCGAAACCGGTGCGGTGATGGTCCACGACCCGCACGCCGCGACCATGACCGCAATCGTCGGCGTCACCCACCCCGCGTTCATCCTGCTCGACCCCACCGAGCAGCAACGCCGGGTCACGACCTGGGGCCGCGTGCTCGCCACCGCCTGCCGATCCGGACGCATCGCCTCCTTGCAGGTGATGGAACGGACCCTGCCCGACTCCGGCAAGGGCCTGGCCCGATGGTGGTCCCAGCACGGCCACCACGACGACTCCGGCAATGACTGGACCTCCACGACGTACGGCGAACTCATCGACCGCGCCGGCCCTGCCGGCGAACGACACGCCAGCACCGTGTCCATCTCACTCGACATGAAGACCGCGAGCCGCGCGATCCGCGCCGCCGGTGGCGGCAACCGAGGGGCCGCGGCCGTGCTCCGGCAGGAGATGTCGACCCTGACCGCCGCCCTCCGCGCCGCGGACCTCGCACCGTCGGGCTGGCTGGAACCCGGAGACCTCGCCGTGATCCTGCGCTCGGCGTACGACCCCGTCGTCGCCGGAGCCCTGGAACGCCACGGCGACCTCGGCCGCGACCTCGCCACCGCCGGACCCATCGCCGTGACCGAGAACTGGTCCCGCATGCGCTCGGACTCCGCACACCACTGCGTGCTCTGGATCAGCGAATGGCCACGGTCGCTGGTCTACCCCGGCTTCCTCGCACCCGTCCTGCTCTCCTCCGGCGTACGCCGCACCTTCACGCTGCTCTACACGCCGATGCGAACCGACCAGGCCGCACGCGACATCCGCAAGAAGAAGACCGAGTACATCTCCGACGCCGCCCAACGCCAACGCATCGGCCAGATCGAGGACGCCCAACAGTCCGCCGAATACCACGACGTCCTCCAACAGGAAGCCGACCTCACCGCCGGCCACGGCATCCTCCGCACCACCGGCCTCATCGCCATCAGCGCCCCAGACCCCGACGAGCTCGAACGCGCCGTCGCCGACATCGAGCAGGCGGCGATCCAAGCGTCCTGCGAGACGCGTCGGCTTTGGGGTCAGCAGGCCCAGGCGTTCGCGGCTGCCGCCCTGCCGCTGTGCCGTCCGACCTGACTGATCGAACAGCGACCCGTGCTCGCGGCGGCACCAACAGGCGCTGTGGCGCGGACGTCACACCTTCCTCTCGACCCGACCCGAGAAGGGGGCTCCGATGCCCACGTCTGAAAACCCCGCGGCCGCCGCCGACCAAGCACAGGCCGCGCTACGGGCCCTGGCACACGCAACCCGTTCCGTCGAGGACCCGCGTCAGATCTACTCGGTGCTCGGGTCGCTCACCTCGGCCGTCGCGTCGCTGAGCCAGTCGCTCCACCAAGTCGCCAGGTTCCACGACGGCGCCACCAAGAGCGTGTGGGCGACCGATCATTCACCGAACGGGCGGGCGGCGGCCTACCAGGTGGCATGGGAGCTCCACCGGGCCGGCGAGATGCTCCACCAGATCGGCGAGTGCATCGCCAACGCCCACAACGCCGAGTCCTCCCTCACCTACGTCCACCGCGACTTCCCCGCCACCCCCGCTACCACTGACGCCCCTCACCGGCCGGCCGGCCACGGGCTGTCACGATGAACGGCTGGACCGAGGACCGTGTGCACAGCACGGTCCTGCTGGCCCCTCGCCGCGAACGACGCCGCGACCGACGAGCACGCAGAGCCGCCGCCAAGTCACTGCTCGCCGAGGACTACGAGACCCGCAAGACAGCGTCGAAGGCCAAGGCCGATCAACTCGCCGCGGAACGACGGTCGACGGTCGTGTTGCCGAGGGCGGGCGAGCCCGGACCCGCCGCCCTGCGTACCCCTGGCCGGCTGAGGCTTCCACGACATCAGGACACCTCGGCCACACTCGCGGGCGCCTACCCATTCCTCGCCGAGGGCGGCCTCGGAAGCGACGGCGTGTTCGTGGGCCAGGACCTCTACTCCGGGTCCTCGTTCGTCTACGACCCGTGGGTCCTCTACGCCCGCAGCCTGATCACCGCACCCAACCTCGTCCTCGCCGGCATCGTCGGCTCCGGCAAGTCCGCGCTCGCCAAGAGCCTCTACACCCGCTCGATCCCGTTCGGACGGCGCGTCTACGTGCCCGGCGACCCGAAGGGCGAGCACACCGCTGTCGCCGAAGCGGTCGGCGGGAAGGCGATCGCGCTCGGCCACGGGATGCCAAAACGGCTCAACCCGCTCGACGAGGGACACCGCCCCGCCGGCCTCGACGACGTTCAGTGGGCGGCGCAAGTCACCTCGCGGCGGCGCGATCTGGTCGGCGCGCTCGCCGAGACCGTGCTGGATCGGCGGCTCACACCGTTGGAGCACACCGCGATCGACATCGCCCTGACCGACACCGTCCGCACGGCCGACGTACCGGTCCTCCCGATGGTCGTAGAACGGCTCTTGGCCCCCGACCGGGCAACCGACACCGACGGGCGGATGGCCGAAGACGGGCGCCTGGTCGGACACGCGCTACGGCGACTCGTCGCCGGTGACCTGGCGGGCTTGTTCGACGGCCCGTCCACGGTCCGGTTCGACCCGACCCTGCCGATGATCTCGCTCGACCTGTCGCGGGTGACCGAGAACGCGACCCTCATCTCGGTGCTGATGACCTGCGCCTCGGCATGGATGGAATCAGCCCTACTCGACCCAGCCGGTGGCCAGCGGTGGGTGGTGTACGACGAGGCCTGGCGGATGATGTCGCACCCGGCGCTGCTGCGGCGCATGGATGCCCACTGGCGGCTCGCGCGGCACTACGGGATCGCGAACATGCTGATCTTCCACAAGCTCTCCGACCTCGACAACGTCGGCGACCAAGGCTCCGCGATGCGGGCACTCGCCTCCTCTCTGCTCGCGAACGCCGAGACCCGTGTCGTCTACCGGCAAGAGTCCGACCAGCTCCGCACCACCGCCGCAGCCCTCGGACTCACGGGAACCGAACAGTCACTGCTCCCAACCCTCGGGACCGGGCAAGGGCTGTGGCGGATCAAGCACCGCTCGTTCGTCGTCCAGCATCAACTCCACCCCGCCGAACTGGAGCTCTTCGACACCACCGCCCGCATGAACACCGCCCTGTGACTGTTCGTTGGATTTCTGAAGGTTTCTCGCCGAACTGTCACACGCTCGGCGCCGAAGTGGGGCGTCTACGTGCATGTTCGCTGAACTGCCGGATGGTTGCCAACCACGCGGAGAACTCTGGCCCCGCAGTCAACGACTGCGCGCATGACCTCGATCGGCTTTCAACTGCCGGGAGCTGCGGATGCTGCCGCGATTCGCTTGATGTCCCAGATGTGGTGGTTGGCGTCGTGGCAGTTGTTGCGCGCGATGTCTTCCGCACGCTGGAGTCCACGCGTGGCGTGCTGCAACTCCACGCCTTCATCGACAGCAGCGGTCAGCACATCCGCCCATCGCTCGGCGGCATTGCCCGCCGACCACAGCCCGACTTCGAGCGGGATGGAGGCGTAGCCTCTCGCTTCGCCCAGGGCGTCAGGGTCGTATCCGGCGACGTCGCGTTGCCCTGCCAATCGCGCGGCTTGGATCCGCTCGGACCATTGGCGGAGGTTGTCACCCACGTGGGAGACGTACTCGGCGACCGACCAGCCGTCGAGGCGCTCCTGGCATATCAGGGAGCCAGCCGCTTGGCGAGCGTGTTCCTCGAAGCCCCGCACCCAGCAGATTGCCTCCGGCGGAGTGATCGACCAGCCGAAGTCGCATTCCCGACAAGGTTCGCCGAACAAGGCCGCTCCCCAGAGTTCCACGGCGCCCACCCTAGAGCGGGAGCGTGGTTGGACGTTCGTGCAGTCGGTTCAGGCGCGCAGCGTCGAGAGTTCAGATGGGAGCGGGCATGTGAGGATGTCGTCGGCATCCTGCAGGGCGTTGACGACCTCATCCACGGCGGAGACGTAGAGCCGCGGGTAGTCCCGCTCGCCCTTGTTCTCGTCGATGACGTAGGCAAGCTGCTCAGTCCCGCGCGAGAACTGTGCGTCGATGCCAACCTTGTTGCCGCGTGGGTCTTGCCGGTGCCAGGCACCGTTGAGGTGGACGGCGACAAGGCCGTGGAGGACGTATCCGTCGTCCGGGTCGCCGAGGCGCTGGTAGCAGAGGCCGGCGGGAACTCCTTGACTGCGCAGGATCGCTGCGAGGAGGTTCGACTTGGCGTAGCAGAGGCCGACGCCCTCGGAGAGCACCTGGGATGCGGTGAGGGTGACGCGGTGGTCTTGGGCGTCGTACGCGTGGGCAATCTTGTCGCGGACCCACTCAAACGCGGCCTTGGCGAACTCGGTGTCGCTGGCATGTCAGTCCCGGAGCTCTTTGCCGAGTGCGACCACGTCGGGGTCGTCCGTTTGGATGATCGAGTCGCCACCGAGGTAGTGGGTCGGCGGCTCGGCCAGCAGTGGCAGGGCGGGCTGGCCTTCCGGGGTGGACCTGACTCGCGCGAGGTGTTCGAGAACCTCGTCTACGAGCTCGTCGAGGGGTCGCATCGAATCGACTTTGACGCGGTCGTCGTGCCAGTCGCTGAATCCGCGTTTGCGGGCGACCACGGACTCCCAGGTCGGTTCGGGGAAGCCGTCGATCCCGCGTCGCCTGCTGGCCAATCGGATCTGGTGCTCCTGTTCGTCACTGCAGAACACCTCGACGAACACGATCGCCTGGCCGACCTCGGCCGAGAGCGAGCGCCACTGATCGCGGGCTGGCTCGACATCGTTGACGGCATCGACGACTACGTCGTTGCCGAGCCGGAGTTGCTCCCTGGCGAGGTCTTCGGCGACGACATACGCGGCCAGGCCAGTGGGTTGATCGCGGTCGATGCCTGCGCGCCACATCGCGGCTTCGATCGGATCGACGGACAGGACGGCGCAGCCGAGAGCGCGCGCGACCTCGTTGCCCACAGCACTCTTGCCCGAGCCTGGAAGCCCGGCCATCACGATCAGCATGGGCCCATCTTCTCCTGCCTCATTGGTCGCTCGTGTCCGCGCCACCGCCGGGATGGGTGGTGAGGTCGGGATGCTCGACGGTCGCGAGGTAGCGGGCGGCTC
The DNA here is from genome assembly GCF_054782915.1 of Nocardioides hungaricus. NCBI lineage: Bacteria > Bacillati > Actinomycetota > Actinomycetes > Propionibacteriales > Nocardioidaceae > Nocardioides > Nocardioides hungaricus. The sequence goes on from NZ_BAAGRO010000035.1 coordinate 40,372, forward strand.
CTTCGACGCTCATGCCGAACAGGTCGCAGATGCGTCGTACGTCGCCGCCCGTGGCGTGGATCTCGTGGAGGATGCGGTCCTCACGCAGGGCCCTGGGTCGGATGGCGCTGTCTTTCCAGGGGGAGGAGTGGCCGCCGGGGACGAGCCGCGGCGCTGTGCGCCGGTTGATCAGCAGGTGCGGGTTGGCGGTGTTGGGCCACGTCCGGTTGCGGTAGTCGAGCCAGGCTGCGAGCCGAGCTCTAACGGGTGCGGCGAGGGGGATGTCGCGGCCGTTGAGGCGGAGTCGACCGTCGACGATGTCAGTCAACTGGAGCTCGCGGACCTCCTTGCCCGTCAGCGCGTGGAAGGTGATCAGCGCGACGGCGAGCGCGGTGGCGGGGTTCGGAGAGTCCAGCTCGGCCCGGATCAGCTCGGTGTCCAGCGGGAGCGGAATGTTGGTGGCGACACGCGTCAGGTCAATGCCGCGCATGGGGTTCGCGAAGACGAGCCGTCGACCCTTGAGAATCCTGAACAGCGACTTCAGCCCGTTCTCGGCGAAGTGCCGATGGCTCGTGTTCTTCGGCAAGCCGGCGAGTGCGGTGAGGATGTCGTCCTGGGTGATCTCGGCGAACGACCGGCGGCCGGCCTCGACCCATGCCTGAACGACTGGGGCGAGGCCCTGGATGTGCAGCTCGACGGTCTCAGGTTCGCGCGGGAACTGGCGGGGCGCCTGTCGGGACCCGCCGAGCATGATCTGCAGCCACAGCTCAAGGTGCTGGCGCATCGTGTCGGGCAGGGCACCGGAGTCGATGAACTTGGCAGTGAAGTAGCACTCGACCCGGGTGGGGACGTCCTCGATCAGGAGCCCGGCTTCGGCGAGAACGTCGATGGTCGAGAAGATCGTGCCGTCGTAGCGGCGCATCGCGACGACGTCGCTGGCGCGGATCAACGCGGTCGGGGTTGGCCGGACGGTCTGCAGCATCCGCAGGGTCTGCATGACGGCGTTACGTTGCCGCACGCTCCAGCCGTACCGGTGGGCGTGGTCCGCGACGATGGCGGCGCAGTAGCGGGTGAGGTCGCTGTCCTCGACAAGAATGCGCTGTCGCAGGACCTCGGGGTCGGGGTCCATGTCGAACAGCGTGAGCTGCTCAGGTGCGTCTTCGTTGAACCGGGTGCCCGGCTGGTGGGGCAGCTGGTTCTTGTTCTTCTGCGACCAGCGGCCGTCCCAGGTGACGTAGGCCGGCAGCTCGCTCACGCGGCGCTTGAAGACCATGTTGGCGAAGAACAGCTGTTGACTGTGCCTGTTCGACCCGGCGACGTCGGGCGCGCGGCCGGGCGCTTGATCGAAGCGCGCGTTCTCCAGGCACAGGCGGCAGACGCCGGTGTCGCTGACGCGGGTGACCCGGCCGCAGTGCTTGCACGTCCCCTTCGGGTAGTGGCCCTGCCACCACCGGCAGGACCAGCAGGTCCAGTTGTGACGGGGGTACACGCCCCAGGCCAGGCAGCCCTTGCAGGCGTCGATGTGCTCGGGGCTTCGGGGGTGGCAGCGGCTGCACAGGCCCTGGCTGAAGTAGTCGGCTCTGTCTCCGCATCGTCGGCAGGGTGGCGAGATGAATGGTCCGCCGGGAAGGCAGTCGTAGCAGAAGTCGACCCGCGGACTGGTCCACGCGACGGGGTTGATCTGGCAGCGGGTGCACTTGGGAGGCAGCCTCAGCGGAGCGTTCGGTCCAGGTCTTGGCATCAGCCCACGTCCAGTCCCATTCGCCGAACCCGAGATGTTCGCGTCGCCTACAGCGGTGGGGTCGAGCGGGGTGTGCCTGGCCGCGGCCGCACGGGCGTCGTGCTCGGACTGCTGTCGGAGGGGTGGTCGTCGCCGTTGACTGCGTCGGCGGCGTGGGGCCGCCGGGCCGCGACCTTGTCGGGCTCAGGGCTCATCAGGTCGTTCATCGTGCAGCCCAACACATCGCACAGCACGTCGAGGTCGTCCAAGCGCATCGTGATCGGGGTGCCGGCCCACCACGATGACATCTTGCCCGCGGAGATCTCGAGGCCGGCGGCGGCGAGCATCCGGCGCAGCTCGGCGGACTTCCAGATCCCTCGCTCGGCGGCCCGCAGCCGCAGATTCCACTGCATCTGCTTCCTCTCTTTCCTCAGCACTTCTTCGGACTGGTCGGGCGGATCAGGGTGTCGGTGGTCCGGTCAGGCGTCGCTGGCCGAAGCGGCTTTCGAGTCGTTCGTTGGCCTGGTCCCAGGCGTGCTGGATGTGGTCGCTGCGGACGTGGATGTAGCCCGAGGTCGTCGCCAGCCACAGGTGGCCCAGGAGTTCCTGGATGGCCTTGAGGTCCATGCCGGCCTCATACAGCGAGGACGCGCAGTAGTGCCGCAGGACGTGCGGGGTCATCCGGCCCGTCCAGGCCGGGAGCCACTGGTCGACCTGGCTGTTCAGCGTCCTGCGGAGGACGTCGGCACGGGCGCGGCGGCAGCGCCCGAGGTCGTGGTCGAGTCGTTCGGAGGGCAGCAACGGCGCGTCGGGGTCTGCCCAGTCAGCGCCGTACTGCGGGCGGACTTCGGCCAGCCACCATTCGATGAGTTGGTCGGCGCCGTTGATGGCCGGGATCAGGCGTGGCTTGGGTCCGCGGCCGCGGCTGCCCTTGCCGAAGCGGACGTGCAGCTTGCCGCATCCGCCGAGGTCTGGACGCCAGTCGCGGATGTCGAGCATCACGGACTCGTTGATCCGCAACCCAAGTCGACGCCACAGCGAGGCTGCGAAGTAGTCCCGAGCCGCCGGGAGGTACTTCCGGGCGTGCGGGACCGATTCACGCCACCCCGTGAAGAGCGCGTCGACCTCCTGATCCGACGGCGGAACCCGCGCATTGCCCAGGGAGGCGCCGGACTGGCGGTTGTACTCGTCGATCGGCTGCTCGACCTGGACTCCGGTCGTGCGGCGGATGTCTCCGGCGTAGCGGTCGATGACGAACTCGTAGAACACCGACAGCGTGCCCGCCTTGCCGGCCCGCGTCGACACGGTGCGCCCGAGGCGCCGCTGATAGGCAAGGAACTGATCGGCGTCCTGGGGCGTCGCTTCCCACAGCGGACGGGTCAGCGATCGGGCGAACTCGATGACGGTGGCGCGGCTATTGCGGATGTGTCCGTCGCTCAGCCCCGCGGCGACCATCGCCAGCGCGTACTGGTCGACCAACTCTTGCTCGAAGTCCTCGACGTCCTGCGGCGTCGCGAGAACGTACGTGGCCGCGCCGCCTGGCAGGACGCGCAGGCTCATCAGGAACTCAGTTCACTGATGTCGGCCATGCGCCGAGAATACGCCCAAACCGTCAGGAAAGGCGACCGATGATCACCAAGTCTCTCAGCGTCCGGGAACCTGCACTACCTGCACGAACGCAAATCACATGCCCAGATCCACGAAACGAACCGCCATGCCTAGAGACAGGCCATATGAACAACAACGCACCGGCGGCACACCTGGCTCCTGAGACAGGAGGCGCGTCATGAGAGTCCCGACCCGTGACCTCGCGGCCCGCGAGGAGAAGCTCGAAGCGCTGCACCAGAAGCTGACCGAGTCGGTGAGCACGCTGGTGACCGGTGAGGACTGGAAGCAGGCGATGGAGTTCGCCGCCCGGTTCCGCTCACGCTCGTTCAACAACACGATGCTGATCGCGGTGCAGCACGCCGCGGCCTATCAGCAGGGCCGGGTGCCCGACCCGATGCCGACCTACATCGCGGGGTTCCGTCAGTGGCAGAGCCTGGGCCGGTCGGTGATGAAAGGCCAGTCGGGGTACGCGATCCTCGCACCCGTCACCGCCCGGTTCGCCTCGTCGAACCCCGGTAACCCGGAGTCGTGGCGTCGCCTGGCCCGTGGGGAGAAGCCCAGCGCCGGGGAGGCGGTCCGCTCGAAGCTGGTGGGCTTGAAGCCGGCGTACGTGTGGGACATCTCCCAGACCGACGGCGAACCGATCCCCGAAGCACCCCAACCGGCGCTGTTGCGCGGCCAGGCACCGGAGGGGTTGTGGGACGGACTGGCTGATCAGATCACCGCCCGCGGTTTCGAGTTGCGGCTGGTCTCCAGCGCGGCCGCGATCGGTGGCGCGAACGGGCTGACCGACTACCTGACCCGCGAGGTGTCGGTGCGGATGGACATGGACGACGCGGCCCAGGTCAAGACACTCGCGCACGACCTATTGATCGCACCAACGGGAAGGTCCTGAGCCGTCAACGGCCGCAACGTGCACGACGACTCGCCGCTGAATCCAGATCTCCACGCGTCTTGAGCTTGTGCGTGCTGCCCTTCGTCGCAACGAACAAGGAGCGGAAGGAGACATGGATGCAGCGTGACGTGACAGGACTGGTCGTCCCGGCCATCGGAGCCGTGGTCAACATCGAGGCGGCACCGGGCACGGTCCTGCTGGATGCCACGGGCGAGCCGATCGAGGAGGTCAGCGAGTTCTTCGCGACGATGTTGGCCTGTGGTGCGAGCGTCAGCTCGCTCCGCTCCTACGGCCTGGCGCTGCTGCGGTGGTGGCGATTCATCGTCGCGATCGACGTGCCTTGGCATGGCGCGACTCGCCTTGAGGCACGCGACTTCGTGTTGTGGATGCGCCTGGTCGGCCCAGCAGGTCGGCAGGGCGGGTACGCGCCCGCGACCATCAACCACGCGCTCGCTGTCATCAAGATGTTCTACGCCGACCGGATCCGCGCTGGCGACGGACCGCTGATCAACCCGGTCCCCGACGCCGACCACCGAGCCGGACGAAGGACGCAGGCACACCACAATCCGATGCAGCCCTTCGCGCCCGGACCGAGGGCTCCGCTGCGGCAGAAGATGCCCGAGCGGATCCCCCGACACCTCCCAGACCGGCTCTTCGACGAGCTCTTCGCGACGCTGCGCTCCGACCGCGACCGAGCACTGCTGGCGTTCTACGTCTCGACCGGTGCCCGCGCCTCGGAGCTGCTCGGCGTCACCGTGGACCTCGTGAACCCAGGCGACCAGCGCATCGGCGTCCACCGAAAGGGGTCGGGACGCTTGCAGTGGCTGCCGGCCTCGGCCGATGCATTCGTGTGGCTCCGGCTCTACGAGCGGCACTCAAATCGACCCGACGGCGAGCAGGCGTTGTGGTTGACCAGGCGCCGCCCGGTGCGTCCCCTGAACTACTCCGCGGCACGACGCATGCTGCAGCGCGCGAACGAGTCGTTGGGCACCGCGTGGACACTCCACGACCTGCGTCACACCGCCGCCCAGCGGATGGTCGAGGACCCGAGCATGTCGCTGAGCGACGTGCAGTGGGTGTTGGGCCACGCCCACATCACCACGACCCAGCTCTACCTGCGTCCGCGGGAGGAAGAGGTCGTCAGCCGGGTGCTCGCCCATCACCGCGACCGTGCCGAACGGCCGACCACACCACCACCGCCGCCGGTGGACGCGGCCGGATACTCAGCCGAGGTGCTGGCGGTGCTGTTCGGCGGGACGCGGCCATGAGAGACCATATCGACGCAGTCGCCCATCTGCAGAGGGCCGGGCGTCCATCGCGCCACGTGCCCGCCAACAACGGGGCCCGACGCCCCAAGGCACCGACCCCGGCGCTGCCGACACCTGCGATCGCCCGACCCACCATCTGGGCCGCCTCCCAGATGAGCTATGAGGAGGTGCTCGACGCGGTCCGCGACCTGGAACTCGCGAACGGCACCACCTCGCCGAAGCAGATCCGCAGCCAGGCGCTGTTCGCGGAAACCCTGCTCGGGTGGCTGCTGAGATTCCCCGGCGAGTCGTGGCAGCAACGGTGGCACGCCTCGGGGGCGAACGCGGCCGGGAAGGAGTGGACCACCTTGGCGACCGAGCCCGATAAACATGGCTACCTCGTCGCTGCGGTGGGCAGGCTACTGCTGCTGGACGCGATCCGTCCCGACTACTCCTGGCTCTACGCCACGCACGCCACCCCCAGACTCTACGAACGGCTGCGGGCGCTGCGTGATCCCGCGGGGTTCGCCCACATCGAGCGCCTGTGCGACGCTGATGTGCGAATGTTGCCGAGCGACCGGGCCCACGCGCTGAACCAGCTCACCAGGATGCTGGTCCACAACGGCGGCACCTTGGCCGACATCACGCTGCCGGACTGCATCGAGGCACACCGAGCACAGGACGGCTATCGTGGCCGATCCCACCCCCGCTGGTACACGCTGCTCCGGGAAGCCGCGATCGTCCCGGCCGACAGCCCGCCAACCATCTTCGCCGCGTCCCGACGAGGGCAACTCACGATCGAGGAGATGGTCGACCGCTACGACGTCGTCTGCCGCCCGATCCGGGACCTGCTCGTCGCCTACCTCTACGAACGCCGAGCCGCGATGGACTACAACTCCATCCGCTACCTCGCAGCCAAACTCGTGCTGCTGTTCTGGCGCGACCTGGAGATCCACGAGCCCGGCATCGACACCCTCCACCTGACCGACGGCGTCGCCCGGCGCTGGAAGACCAGGCTCAGCGGCCCAGTGCTGTACGGCAGCAACCGCGTGGGGAAGAAGCGCGAGGACCCGTACACGGTCCTCATGGCCGTCCGAGCCTTCTACGCCGACCTGTCCCACTGGGCGCTGGAGGACCCGGCCCGGTGGGCCAGATGGGCCGCACCATCGCCGGTGGACTCCCGCGACCTGGCTGGCATGACCAAGATGCTCAAGCGGTCACGGTCACGCACCCACCAGCGCATCCGGGAGTTGGCGCCGCTGCTGCCACGGCTCGTCGACGCAGCCAGCGCCCACAAGACCACGGCCAAGGCTCTGCTCGATGCCGCCGCCGCAACTCCTCCTGGAGAGTGGTTCACCGAGGCAGGGAGCACGCTGCGACGGGCGTCCCTGAGCGACGACGCGAGCAGCGGCCGGAAGGTCAGTCGTGGGCATGTGTACGTCGATGCTCCGGTGCGCAGCGGCACCAGCGCCCGGCCGCAGGACAATCGCAGGAACCTGAGCCTTGAGGCCGACCGGGCGGTCTGGGCTTGGGCGCTGGTCGAGGTCCTGCGTCACACCGGGGCACGGATCGAGGAGGTCCTCGAGATCACCCACCGATCGTTCGTTTCCTACCGGCTGCCGTCGACCGGCGAGGTGGTCCCGATGCTGCAGATCACCCCGTCCAAGACCGACAAGGAACGGCTCTTGGTCATCGGGCCCGAGCTCGCGGTGGCTTTCGCCGAGATCATCTCCCATGTCCGCGGCGACAACGAGCAGCTGCCGCTGGTCAGCCGCTACGACAGTGCCGAACGCGTCCACAGCCCAGAACTCCCGTTCCTGTTCCAGCGGCCGTGGGGCACCGGAAGGATCGCGATGAGCTCGTCGTACGTCGTCAAACTGCTCGACGAGCTGGTCACCACTGCGAAGATCACCAACAGCGACCGCACACCCGCCAAGTTCAGCCCGCACGACTTCCGGAGGATCTTCGCCACCGAGGCCGTCGCATCCGGCCTGCCCGTGCACATCACCGCCAAGATCCTGGGCCACGACTCGATCGCGACGACCCAGACCTACGTCGCTGTCTACGACCAGGACGTGATCGAGCATCACCGTTCCTACATCGCGCGCCGACGGGCACTCCGACCGTCGCAGGAGTACCGCGAGCCCACCGACAGCGAGTGGGACGAGTTCCTCGGCCACTTCGCCCAGCGCAAGCTCGAGCTCGGCACCTGCGGGCGTGCCTACGGCATCGGCTGCCAACACGAACATGCCTGTATCCGCTGCCCGATGCTCCGCCCTGACCCCGACCAGCACCAACGGCTACAGAGCATCATCGCCAGCCTCGAAGAGCGGATCGCCGAGGCCACTCAGCGTGGCTGGCTCGGCGAAGTCGACGGCCTGCGGACCAGCCTCGCCGCAGCCGAGCAGAAGCTCACCCAGATGCAGCGCACCGCAACCAACCTCGGCATGCCCATCTTCCCGCGCCGCAAATGATGTGCCGCGTCAGCCGGCGATCGGGGCTTGCGGGACGCGAGCGCGACTGCGGCTCAGCCGAGTAGCGGGCGTTCCGGACTCGCGGGCCTCCGTCCGACGTAGGTTGCTCCGGTGCCCGGGTGCGCCGAGGAGGAGGCGTCGAGCTACGCCTCGAGAAGGGAACTCGTCGTTCGTGAGTCGAGGGCGTTGACCGCGTCCCGGAAGACGCGTTGACCGGCTCGGGGTCGGCTACTTCGGCGCGGAGAGGATGTGACAGATGTCGGCGTCGGCGCAGTCCGCGGGATCGAGGACTTGGCTGCGTTCGACGAGTGCTTCGAGCTCTGATTCCAGGGCGGCGAGGTGTCTGATGCGTTCCTGGACGTCGGTGAGCTTGTGGTCGATGAGCGCCGCCACGTGCGTGCATGGCGCGGCCCCCTCGTCGCGCAGTTCGATGATGCTGCGGATTTCGGCGAGGGTGAGTCCCGCGGCCTGCGCCAGCCTGATGAAGTGCAGCCGGGTCAGCGTGGAGTGGTCGTAGACGCGGTAGCCGTTGGCGCTGCGCCCCGGTTCGGGCAGGAGCCGCTTGCGCTCGTAGAACCGAAGGGTCTGGCTGGGCACCCCGACCGTGTCGGCGAGCTCTCCGATCAGCATGGCGCAAGTCTAGCGGCTTGACCTTATACCGCAGATCAAGGTTTACCCTCGCGGGCATGGACATCACGTTGTTGTACTTCGATGACTGCCCCAACTGGCAGGTCGCTGACCAGCGTCTTGCGGCCATTGCCGCAGAGCGCATCGACGTCACGGTGACACATCGGCGTGTCGAAACACTGGAGGATGCTGAGCGGGTGGGATTCCGCGGCTCGCCCAGCATCCTCGTCGACGGCGTCGACCTGTTCGCCGAGCCGGGCGCAGAGGTGGGGCTGTCCTGTCGTGTGTACGGCACACCAGATGGCTTGGCCGGGGCGCCCACTACGGACCAACTCCGGGCGGCGCTCACCGTGGTGGACGAAGGCGTGCGATGACCCAGGCGTACGACTTGATTGTGGTCGGCGCGGGCATGGCCGGTGTCGCTGCGGCGAACAAGTGCGCCGCGGCGGGCTGGAACGTCGCGATCGTCGACGTACTGCCGTACGGAGGCACGTGCGCGTTGCGCGGGTGCGACCCGAAGAAGATCCTGCGGCGCGGTGCCGAGATCCTCGACAGCGCCCGACTGCTGCGCGGCAAGGGCATAGATGACGCCGGCCTGTCGATCAACTGGACCGACCTGATCAAGCACAAGCATGGCTTCACCGACCCGGTCCCGCAGAACACGGAGAACCGTCTGTCTCGCAATGGCGTCGACACCCTGCACGGCGAGGCCCGGTTCACCGGCGCGAACACCCTCCAGATCGCCGGCGCCTCGTACGCGGCGACCCACCTCCTGATCGCCACCGGTGCCCGTCCCCGGCCGTTGGACTTCCCGGGACACGAGCACATGATCGACAGCACCGAGTTCATGGACCTGGAGGTGCTGCCCCCGAGGATCCTGTTCGTCGGTGGTGGCTTCATCTCGTTCGAGTTCGCGCACATCGCGGCGCGGGCCGGCAGCGTCGCAACCATCATCGACCGCGGCCCGGTGCCGCTCAAGAGTTTCGACCCCGACCTGGTCGAGCTCCTCATCAGCCGGGGCATCGAGGCAGGGATCGAGATGCAGCGCGCCACGACGGTCACCTCGATCGTGAATACCGAGCGCGGATACCAGGTCACTGGGGAACGATCCGGCGACGCGGTGACCCGGGAGTTCGACCTCGTGGTTCACGGAGCCGGCCGGATCCCCGACGTCGCGGGCCTTGACCTGGACGCGGCCGGGGTCGAGTGGGACGCCCACGGCGTGCGCGTGGCCGGTCACCTGCAGAGCACCACCAACCCTGCCGTCTACGCCGCGGGCGACGCGGCCAACAGCCCCGGCATGCCGCTGACCCCGGTCGCCGTGGCGGAGGCCAAGGTCGCCGCGTCCAACATGCTCAAGGCGACCAAGACAGTCCCCGACTACGCCGGAATCCCCACGGCGGTCTTCACGATCCCCGAGCTCGCCCGGGTGGGGATGCTGGAGCAAGAGGCCCGCGACCAAGGAATCGACATCGACGTCCGGTACCGCGACACCAGCGGCTGGTACTCCAACTACAGGATCGGTGAGACCACCGCGGCGACCAAGATCCTCGTCGAACGATCCAGCGACCGGATCGTCGGAGCCCACCTGCTCGGCCCGGAGTACGCCGAACTGATCAACTTCCTCGGACTCGCGATCAAACTCGACCTGACCACCCGGCAACTGAAGTCGATGACGGCCGCCTACCCCACGGTCGGATCAGACCTCGGCTCGATGCTCTGACCCCGTGGCGCCACGACACAGAACCCCAGACAGAGCACCGAGAGGGTGGTGGGAGTCGCAACGGCGGGTACCCGGTTCGCGGTGTCCAATGGTCTTGGCGTTGCGACGGTTCCCAGCCGTCTGTACGACGCCAGCCACGACGCCACGCGCCATGCACCGACTTGACGCCGAGAGACCTTTCCGAACTGGAGGCAGGACGATGAGAACGCACGAACACTCCGCGGGTCAGCACGATGACCAAGCAGGCCGCGAGGGGACCGCGACCGCGGTCCTCGAGGTCTCTGGGGTCCAGTGGGCGTCCAGCAAGAACGTGGCCGAGGCGGTGCTGTCTCGTCGTCCCGGGGTGCTGTCGGTCGAGGCCAACCCGGTGGCCCAGACCGCCACGGTGACCTATGACCGCAACCGCACGAACGTGGGGAACTGCGGGACTGGGTGCGTGAGTGCGGCTTCCACTGCGCGGGCCAGTCCGTGCCCCACCACGTGTGCGACCCGATGCTCGAGCCGGGACACACCGACCTCGACGGCCAAGCCGCGCACGGCGGGCACGCCGCCTACGAGGGGCACCCGGCTCACGCGAACGCTGCTGCCTCCCCGGTCTCGTCGCCGCATGATGCGATGGGCCACGGCGGACACGGTGCGATGTCGATGGACGACATGGTCCGCGACATGCGCAACCGGTTCCTGGTGGCTCTGCTGCTGGCCGTGCCCGTCTCGCTGTACTCCCCGATGGGCCGCGACATGCTCGGCTTCGACGCGGCGGCCCCGTTCGGGCTGCGCGACGACGTGTTCACCCTGATCCTGTCGCTCCCGGTCATCTTCTACTCCGCGTGGATCTTCTTCGATGGGGCCTGGCGGGCCCTGCGCGCCCGGACCCTGGACATGATGGTGCTGGTCGCGGTGGCCGTCGGCGCCGGCTGGCTCTACTCCCTCGGGATCACCCTCACCGGCGGCGGTGAGGTCTTCTACGAGGCCGCCGTGATGCTGACGGCGTTCGTGCTGCTGGGTCACTGGTTCGAGATGCGTGCCCGGGGCGGCGCGAACGACGCGATCCGCACACTGCTCGACCTGGCGCCGCCGATGGCTGTTGTTCTCCGCGACGGCGAACCGGTCGAGGTCCCGACGGCGGAGGTCCAGGTCGACGAGCTACTCCTGGTGCGGCCCGGCGCGAAGTTCGCCACCGACGGCGTCGTCGAGGAGGGCGACTCGGAGGTCGACGAGTCGATGGTGACGGGCGAGAGCCTGCCGGTGCACAAGGTGCCCGGCGACCCGGTCATCGGCGCCACCGTCAACGCCAGCGGCACGCTCCGGGTGCGTGCCACCAAGGTGGGCGCCGACACTGCCCTGGCCCGGATCGTCGCGCTGGTGCAGCAGGCGCAGAACTCCAAGGCGCCCGGACAGCGACTGGCGGACAAGGCTGCGTTCTGGCTCGTCCTGGTTGCCCTGGTCGGCGGAGTCGGCACCTTCCTGGTCTGGCTGGCGGCGGGTGCAAGTGTGCAGACCGCGTTGCTGTTCGCCATCACCGTCGTGGTGATCACCTGCCCCGACGCCCTCGGCCTGGCCACGCCGACCGCGATCATGGTCGGCTCCGGACTCGGCGCGAAGCGGGGGATCCTGTTCAAGAACGCCACCGCGATCGAAACCTCCGCGCGGATCGACACGGTCGTCTTCGACAAGACCGGCACCCTCACCAAGGGCGAGCCTGAGGTCACCGACGTGGTGCTGGGCGACATCGACCGCGACCGCCTGCTGGCCCTCGCGGGCGCCCTGGAGCGGGAGTCCGAGCACCCGCTCGCCCAGGCGGTCGTGAGCTACGTCGACGCGACCGACGTCCCGCGGCTGCGCGCCACGGGGTTCCGCAACGTCACCGGGATCGGCGCCCTTGCCGAGGTTGACGGCCACAAGGTGGCGATCGGCAACCGTCGCCTCATGGAGTCCGAGGGCATCGCCGTGACCGGCGACCTGGGAGCGCGGCGCGATGAGATCGCCTCCGGCGGCCGGACGGCGGTATTCGTCGCCGTCGACGGCTCGGCTGTCGGCGTGATCGGGATGGCCGACGCAGCCCGCGAGACCTCCCCGGCGACCGTCGCGGCCCTCCACGACGCCGGCATTCGGGTGGCGATGCTCACCGGCGACAACCGGGCAACCGCGGAGCGGATCGCCGCGGAGCTGGGCATCGACACCGTGATCGCCGAAGTGCTGCCCGAGGACAAGGCCCACCAGGTCCAGCAGTTGCAGGCCCAAGGGCGCGTCGTCGCGATGGTCGGTGACGGTGTCAACGACTCGCCCTCGCTGGTGCAGGCCGACGTCGGCATCGCCGTGGGCGCCGGCACCGACGTCGCCATCGAGGCCGCGGACATCGTCCTCATGCGCTCCGACCCGCTCGACGTCCCGGTGGCGTTGACCATCGGGCGCGGCACGCTGCGCAAGATGCGGCAGAACCTCGGCTGGGCCGTCGGCTACAACGCCGTGGCGTTGCCCATCGCGGCCGGCGTCTTCGAGCCCGCCCTCGGACTGGTGCTCCGCCCCGAGGTCGCCGCCCTATCCATGTCCGGGTCCAGCTTCCTGGTGGCCGTCAACGCGCTGCTCCTCAAGCGTCTCCGGCTCCCAGCGCAGGCTGCCGGTGCAGAGCCGGCCAAGCGTGACGAGCTCGAGTCGGTCGGTTGACCGGGCGGCGATCGGCTTACCGCACCGCGCGACTGCTTTCTGGCCGACGCCACACACCTAAGAGACATGACCGGAGACAAGCCCGGCACGTGTCGGGGCTGGTGCAGAAAAGAGCTGGGGCACGTGATGCTCCACGGCCCCGGCCAGCCTGATGCGCGGGCCGACGCGGTTCTGCACCGCGGCATCGCCGAGGTCGAGGCCGAGTCGGTTGCGCTCATGGTCAGCGCCGCCCACGGCCTTGCTACCGACGACTACACCATCCCCTACGTCGCCTCGTGGGCATCGAGTGTCCAGGGCAAGACCCCGGTCGAGGTCGTCCAGGCCACCGCCGAACGGGTCCGTGGCGCTGCGGTCACGATCCTGGACACCCTCGACACCCCGCAGGTCGGTGACGGCAACCCACCCGGACTCGACCGCGAAGCCCTCGCTGCCGGACGGTCGGTTGGCCGGTCGGCTGGCCGGGATGCGGTGTCGGTGCAGCCCGTCGCGCAGCGGGAAGTGGAGACGGTCGGACGATGAGCATGCTTCACACCGGTGCGCCGTACCGACGCGACGACCGGCAGACCATCCGGGTCCCGGTGGTGATGCCGCTGGTCGAGGTCGACGTCGATGAGAACGGGTTTCTGAGCGTCACCCTCGATCACGAGCCGTACTCGGCGCAGGACTCCCTGACCCGCGACGACCTCAAACGAGTCGTCGACGACATCGCCGACGACCTCGGTACGGCGGTCCGGGTCGAGGTTCGCGAAGCCGACCGCTCGGCGTTCACCGACATCGTCACCCCCAGCCACCGAGCGGTGCCCGAGACACCCAGCAAGCCGGCGACGGTCAAGCCCCGTCCTGTCGAGCCGGAGCCCGTGAAGCTGATCCGCGGAATCACCACGAGCGCGGGTGAGGTGACCGGCGACGGGTTCCTGCCGAATGAGGACGTCGCGGTCGCGGTCATCGTGGCCCACCAGACCACCACCACCGACGGCACAGCCCGCCTCCGGCTGCCACCAGCGCTTCTGGAGGCCCACCCCGGGCTGGTGGTGTTCATGGGCAGGGAGTCCGGCACCGTCCTCGTCAGCAGCAGTACCAGCGGCAGCGTCAGCGGCGGGGCCGCGTGAACCCCCGCAGCCAAGGCGTCGACGACGAGCTGGTCAACCTCGGCCTGATCCTCATTGCCGCCATCGGTGTCGTCGCGGCGATCCTGAGACTCGCCGGAACGGTCGCAGCGTTCCTCTCGCGCGCCGAGCAGCCGACCGGCGGCTGGGACGCGGGCCTCCGGGTGCTGGCGCACCCCACCGACCCGACAGGGGCGCTCGGCGCCGACGGACTCCCGGCGTGGGTCTACTGGCTCGTCCTGGCCGTGATGCTCGCCGCGATAGCAGGGCTCGGCCTGGTGGTGTGGCGGCTCATCGCGACGATGCGGCACACCACCTCACAAAACCCGCATCACCTGGCCGGTGTCGCGACCAGTCGCGACGTCCGGGCCGTGACATCCAGCAGAGCGCTACTCGCCAGGGGACGGACGCTGCGACCGTCGTTGGACAAACCCGCCGCCTCCGATATCGGCTACCTGCTCGGCCGATCGCGTGGCCAGAGCGTGTGGGCGTCGGTGGAGGACTCGATGCTCCTCCTCGGACCACCCCGGTCCGGGAAGGGCCTGCACGTGGTAATCAACGCGATCCTCGACGCCCCCGGCGCGGTTATCACCACCGCCACCCGGCCCGACAACATCGCCGCCACCCTCACCGCCCGCCAAGCGCGCGGCCCAGTCGCGGTGTTCGACCCACAACGGCTGGCCGAAGGACTCCCAGCCGGGCTGCGGTGGTCGCCCGTACGCGGCTGCGAAGACCCCCTGACCGCGATGATCCGCGCCACCGGCCTCGCCTCGGCCACCGGCCTCTCCACCGGAGGCGTTGAATCCGGTGGGTTCTGGGAAGGCAAGACCCGCACCGCACTCCAAGCCCTCCTCCACGCCGCAGCCCTCGACCAGAGGTCGCCGCGGGAGTTGTTCGGGTGGACGCTCTCACCCTCAGCGGCAGCCGACGCGGTCGCGATCCTCGCCAGCGACCCCGACGCGGCGCCTGGGTGGGCCGATTCGCTGGAGTCGATGATCCACGCCGACCCCCGTACCCGTGACTCGATCTGGATGGGCGTCTCCCTCGCCCTGTCCTGCCTGGCCGACCCTCGGGTCCTCGACGTCGTCTCACCCCAGCCTGGCGAGCAGTTCGACCCCGTCCAGTTCCTCACCCACAACGGGACTCTCTACCTGCTCGCCACTGGCGCCGGAGCAGGTGCTTCGTGGTCGCTGGTCGCCGCGTTCATCGAAGACCTCGTCGAAACCGCTCGCCACCTCGCCGCCGCCTCACCCGGCGCACGCCTCGACCCGCCCTTGTTGCTGGCGTTGGACGAGATCGGGAACCTCTCCCCGCTCCCGTCGCTGCCCGTGCTCATGGCCGAAGGCGGCGGCACCGGCATCACCACCATGCCGGTCCTCCAGTCACTCTCCCAGGCACGCGACAAGTGGGGCGACCACGCCGCCGGCGCGATCTGGGACGCAAGCATCGTCAAGGTCATCCTCGGCGGCACCTCCTCAGCCAAGGACCTCCAAGACCTCTCCGCTCTCATCGGGGAACGCGACGAGAAGACCGACACCGTCTCGGTCGGCGACTACGGCTCACGCTCCCTGCAACGCTCGATACGCCGGGTTCCGGTCATGCCACCCGAAGTCATCCGGACCCTGCCCTTCGGCACCGCCCTCGTCCTGCTGCGCAGCGCGCCACCTCTGGTCACCGACCTACGCCCCTGGACCGCCCGCAAAGACGCCAGCGAACTCCGGCAACAGCGGACCCAGGTCGAGACCGAACTGCAGCGCCGCTGAACCGCCCTCGGCCTTCCGCGCGTGCGCCGTCGGCTGGCAGCCGGGATTGAACACGCGCGTCGTCGTAGCCGGGGGCTCGTCGACCTTCGCGACCGGACGCCCCGGACGGACGCAGGTTGCCGCCGCAGTTCGGACACACCATCGCCAGCACGTCCCGCGCAGTCGCCACACCAGGTGCACTCGAACGTGCAGATCCACACGTCGTCGGGGTCGACCGCGAGGTCGCGATCGTAGCACTCACAGTTCGGGCGCAACTCCAGCGCGAACGCCAGCTCTATCGAGGCCGACGTACGACCGTCGCACACCTGAGGTCTGAGAGCAGTCGCCAGCAGGGCGGCCGCCCAGACCGTCAGGAGCCAGTGATGACGATTCCCACCCAGATGAGCCTCCAGGGGTTCATCGCCACCGCCCCCGAGCTCACCTTCACCGGCCGCGGGCACGCGAGGTTCTACTGCCGCGTCGGGATCGAGCAGCACCGCAAGGAGACCAACGGCTCCTTCACCAAGCTCGACCCGGTCTACTGCGACCTGGTGCTCTTCGACCGCGCCGCCGAGCGGGCCTACCCGCGGTTCAAGCCGGGCGACCAGATCGTCGCCTCGGGCTACATCCACGAGTACCAGCCCGACGAGAGCAAGCACGCCGAGGTCCGTGAGCAGTTCGTCGCCCGACGGATCGGGCACGACTGCGCCCGCACCCGCTACGTCGTGGACCGCACACCCTCCCAGCAGCCCGACCCACCCACCAACGAGATGACGGTTGTGAACGAGCCCGCCCGGGCCGTCGGGCTCTGACCGGCACCGTGCGATGAGCACCGACCACCGCCAATCGACGCTCCTCGACCTCGACACCAGCGAGTCAGACCGAGGCGAGTACGGCGGTCCCGAGCTGTTCGGGACCGTCGACTACTCCGGCTTCAGCGAGCTTGGTGAGTTGGGTGAGGGCGAGTCGTTGCGGCCGATCAACTGGAACCTGTTGACCGGCGACGAGGCGATGGCCGAGTGGACCGACCTCGACGCCTGGGTGACCTGGCTACGCCTCACCTACGGGCTGCCGCCCACGGTGGTGCCGCCGTACTGGCATCGCCACGACGAACTGGTCTGGGAACTCTCCGCCCTGCACACCCACTGGCTCAACGCCTACCACCCCGATGGCACCCCCTCGGGTCCGATCGGGTGGCACCGCGACTTCGCCGAGGCCCGCAACCGGCTCCGTGAATGGGTCTCTACCGCCGGCTGTCGGCTCGACCGCGACCGACCCACTCGACAGACCACCTGGCCGGGCGAACCGACGCGTGAGAACGGCGCCGAGACCGAGATCGTCGACCGGTACGCCGACTTCCTGCTGTTCGTCCGCGACGACGTCACCGTCCGTCGCGCCATCGAAGACCAAGTCCACGCCGCGTCGTAGCCGGCTCCACAGCGGCACTGCACGCGGCCCTCATCCACAGCCGCACGTCTTCGCCGGCCGTGTTCTGGCCCCACGGCGACACGGTGAAAGACCCGCCCCGTATGCCGAAAGGACATTCTCATGCTGCTTGCCCACGCGCTGACTCTCGCCGAGGCCCGCTCGTACGTCGCCGCCCTTGCGGACGCCGCCCGCACCACCGACGCGTCGATCGAGTACGACCGCGTCCTGCTCCAGATCGACGTCATCCACGGCGATCTCATCCCCGGCATCCATCCCGTCGCCATCACGGACCGTGACGTGCTCTTCGACGTCGCCGAGTCCGCGATCGAGGACCTGGCCGGTCACGGGATCGACATCCTGAGCGTCGAGCTGGTCCTGGACATGCTGTGGGTCGCCCGCGACCTGGACGCCCCCTGATGTACGGCGAGACCAGCGGGATGCTCCGCGACGCCCTCGGTGAACTATTGCGTCAGCACCGCATCCAGCACCGCATCGGCGGCCCCGGACTGCACACCGTCCCCGAGACCACCACCATCGCCGAACGCGCCGCCATCGGGGAACGGATCGCCCGCTACCGCCACAGCGTGCTCACCTGGTGCCACCAAGCCATGCGCGCCACCAGCCCTGACAACCGCAGCGATCCCGCCGGGGAACTGCGTTACCGACTCGACCGCACCCTCGCCGGCGTTCAAGTGCCGCTGCCGACCCTCGACGAGCTCACCACTGAACAGCGGTTCCCGATGGTCGACCTGTGGCGCCAAGCCGCCCGCGCCTGCGCCCTCGGCGAGCACGACTTCGACGCCGGAGTCGGCTACGGCCGACTCTCCAGAGCCCAATCCCTGACCGTCGTCCACGACGCCGCGGACGTCGTACGAGCGTTGGTCAGCCTCGACCGCCGCTACGCAGGAATCCCCGACTGGCAGGCCCTCACCGAACCCGGCAGGCTCGGCCGAGCAGCCGCCACCTGCGCCACCTGGTCCGGAAACCGCGAACCCGACTACACCGTCGACCGGCGCGGCTGGCGCCCCACCCCGACGCTCGTCGAGGAACCTCCGGCTCCGGGAGTCGAGGGTGTCCTCCAGGCCCAGCGCAACCTGCTCATCCACCTGATCAAGTTCCCCGACGCCCAGAGCCTGCGCGTCGTCCTCGACTCCCAACGCATCGTCTCCCTCGAAACCGCAGCCCGCATCGCCCGCGGGGAAGATCCCCAAGCAGCCCGGTGGAACCGGCGGGCCGAGACCTACGAACGGCTCGTCCACCAAACCCGCGACCTCGGCGGCCTCTACGGCAAGGGCGGACCCGCTGCCGGACAAGGCGCCCTCGCCGCCATGCGCGCAGAGAAGCTCCCCGCCGACGCGCTGGCCGAGCCGGACCCGGTCCGACGACTGACGCGCATCAGCGCCGGGATCGACGAACGGATCTGCACCGCCATCGAACTCGGCATCAACGAACGCCTCTACTTCCACCGCGTGGACATACCCGCGATCGAGAACGACCACGGCGAGCTCGTCACGCCTCCACGCCGGGAATGGCAGCCCGTCACCGGCACCGTCCGGACCGACCTGATTGCCACTCTTCGCGGCGACCTGCGGCCCATACCTATCCAACGACAGCCGCCGAAAGGAACCGCGCAAAGTCGCCACGACTTCGAAATCGCGCTGACCCACCGGCCCCCACCGAGAGGAGCGAGCCCAGATGTCCCGTCAATCTGACACCCCGTCCAGCGCCAACACGACCGACGCCGAGTTGGCCCTGGCCGTCGTCGTCCCGCTGCCGCGCGACCCCTTCCTGAACACCGATGACGCCTGCGGATACCTCGGCGTCCCCAAGGCCACGTTGCTGACCTGGAGGGTCCGCCGACCTGGCTATGGCCCACGCGCGGTCAAGGCCGGCGGACGCCTCAAGTACCGACTCTCGGAACTCGATCGCTGGCTTAGGGACCACGAGGAGTCGTTCGCGCTCGGCGAGGACAGCGAAGAGATCGACGCTGCCACGGACGGTGCGGGTCAGGTTCGGACCCGCAACCGTGCCAGCAGGGTCCACGGCGGAGCCCTCCCAGCGACGCAGCCCTGACGGGAGTCGGACATACACGAAAGGAGCCAGAAATGGCCCGGCAGAAAATGGTCGTCGGCACCTACGGCGACATCAACTGCACTCAGCGTGCCAACGGGACGTGGCTGGCGCGCGCCCGCTACTGCGATGTTGACGGAGTCGTCCGCGAGTACCGCAAGAGCGGCGAGACCAAGGGCAAAGCGAGGACCAACCTCAAAGCATTCTTCGTCGAGCACACCGGCACATTCGGCGATGGCGCCATCGCTCCCGACGACACGGTTCAGGAACTGCTCGACCTCTGGTTCGCCAAGATGGAGAAGGCAGGCAGCCCGACCGCCGAAACGCTGGCGGCCTACAGGCACCACCTGCGCTGGGTGCTCGATACTGACAAGACAGAGCACCCTCTCGGGGCCTACCAATTGCGGCACGTCCGCCCGGTGATCATCCAGGCGGCGCTGGACAGCGCCGAAGTGTCGGCCGACATGCGCAAGAAGATCCGCAGCGTCCTCGTGAGGGCCTTCAACCTGGCGATCTTCCATGAAGCTCTCAACGGTAACCCTGCCTCGGCCGTCCCCTCGGTTCCAGTGCCCCGGGAGAAGAAGAAGTCCATCCCCGTCGAGGACCTGGATGACGTACGCGCCGCCATCCGGGAGTGGGCCAATGCCGAGCGGCGCAACGGTCCCAAGAGTGTCGACCTCCCAGACATCGTCGACCTGCTGATCGCTACCGGCATGCGGATCGGAGAGGTGCTCGCGCTGCGCTGGTCCGACATCGACTTGACCGCCCCACCCGCGCGGCGCGACGACGAGACGTGGTTCCCGTGGCTGATGGTCAACGGTCAGATCACCTCCAAGGGAAAGCGGGTCAACTACGGCAAGACGCACGCCGCGATCCGCCCCGTTGCGCTCCCCGACTGGGCCGTTGCCCTTTTGCTCCGACGCAAGGTGGAGCAGCCGCCGAACGACATCGACGCGGTCTTCGCCAGTCGCAACGGAACCTGGCACTTCCCCGGCAACGTTCAGAGCCGGCTGTGGCACATCCGCCAGCTCGATGAGTACGCCGACATCGCCGCGCTCCGCGACGTCTCGCCCCACTCGTTCCGGCGGACGGTGGCGACCGAGATCGACGAGGTATATGACGCCGAGGCTGCCAGGGACCAGCTTGGCCACACCTCCAAGACGGTCACCGAGAGACACTACATCAACCGCCGCCTCGTGGTGCCCGACTACCGGGCAGCGACCGAGCGGCTGGCGCCCAGGAGCGATTCCCCGGACGATTCGGCAATCGGGCTCTGAGAGCCCGTCTGACCCTCCGAACTGCCCCCATGGAGCCCACTTCGCCCTGCGCGGTCGCTGACGGGCCGTTCTCCCGTTCTCAGGGGGTCGCCACGCTCGTTGCCGGGGCGGTCAAGAACTCAAAGTGCGCCCAAAGTGCGCCCTAAGCCCCGTATTTCGAGGTCGGCACCAACACCGCGTTTTGCATCACCGCAGGTCAGATGCGCTTTTCGTCAGCAATGCGACGCATTCGACGTGGTGCGTCATCGGGAAGATGTCGAAGGCCTGCAGGGAGCGCAGGTGGTAGCCGAACTTCTGGAACGTCGCCACGTCGCGGGCCAGGGCGGCCGGATCGCAGGCGACGTAGGCGATCGCGCGCGGGGACCGCTCGACGACCTGCTCCACCACCAGCGCGCGGGCACCCTCGCGGGGCGGGTCGAGCACGACCAGGTCCACCGAGGAGTACGCCGGCGGCAGCGGTGAGGCCAGCACCCGGTCCACCGCGCCGCACTCGACGGCGACGCCGGGAAGCCCGGCCAGGTTGGTGCGCGCGTGCCTCGACGCGGTCCGGTCGGCCTCGACCGACAGCACCCGCCCGCTCGGCCCCACGGCCTCGGCGAGGAAGCGGGCGAAGAGCCCGACGCCGGAGTACAGGTCGAGCACCACCTCGCCCGGCCTGGGCCGCAGCACGTCCAGCACCGCGGACACCAGCGCCCGCGGCGCGCCGGGGTGCACCTGCCAGAAGCCGTCGGCCTCGACGGCGAAGGACCGCTCGCCGTACGGCGGCACGGTGACCCGCTCGCTGACGACGGTTCCGGGGGCGACCGCGTGCCGGTCGAGCGTGGTGCCGGCGCGGTGGACCGCGCGGGCGTCGTGCCGGGTGATCAGGCAGTCCTCGACGGGGACCACCTCGTGGGACCGGTGCTTGCGCAGCCCGCGCCGGCCGCCGGGGCCGGTCGCCCACTGGATGCGCGTGCGGTAGCGGAGGCCCGCCTGGTTGCCGGGCACCGGCTCGACCTCGGCAGGCACCGACGTGTCCGCCAGCCTGCTGAGCTGCTCGCGCACGACCGCGGCCTTGAGCTCGCGCTGGCGCGGCAGCGCGACGTGCTGGAGGTCGCAGCCCCCGCAGAGCCCCGGTCCGGCGTACGGGCAGGGCGGGGCGACCCGATCGCCGGATGCCTCCAGTACCTCGACGGCGTCCCCGCGCCAGAACCGGTCGCCGTCGGTGCCCTCGGTGATCTCGACGACCACCCGCTCCCCCGGGATCGCATGCCGGACGAAGACGACCCGCTCCTCGTGACGCACCACGCAGTGTCCGCCGTGGGCGACCGGCCCGACGACCGCCTCGAACCGCTCCCCGACCCGGGAGCCGCCCCGGGCCCGGCGCGGCCGCGGCCGGCGCCTCATCGCCGGATCTGCCGGTCGTTCTCGCGCCGCTCGGGCACGTGGCCGGTGCGCAGCCCGGGCCGCAGCCACATGCCGTCGCGCTCCTCGCGCTCGCGGACGAGCTGGGAGGACCGCAGCTGGTAGGGCACCGACGTCACCATCACGCCCGGCGCGAACAGCAGCCGGCCCTTGAGCCGCAGCGCGGTCTGGTTGTGCAGCAGCTGCTCCCACCAGCGCCCGACGACGTACTCGGGGATGTAGACCGCGACGACGCCGCGCGGGTTGGCCCGCCGGATCTCGAGTGCGTAGTCGACGATCGGGCGCACCAGCTCGCGGTACGGCGAGTGCAGGATCTTGAGGGGCACGCCGGTGTTGCGCTCGTCCCACTCCTCCAGCAGCCGCTGCGTGGCGGCGGGGTCGGTCGAGACGTAGACGCCCTCGAGCACGTTCGGCCGGCCCGCCTTGGCGAACGCCAGCGCCCGCAGGGTCGGCTTGTGCAGCTTGGAGACCAGCACGATCGCGTGCACCCGGGTCGGGAGGACCTTGTCCTCCTCGTCGGCGGCGAGCTCGGCCTCGACGTTGTCGTAGTGCCGGCGGATGCCGCGCATGATCACGAAGAACACGATCATCGCGAGGATCGTGATCCAGGCCCCCGCGAGGAACTTGGTGATGAGCACGATCACCAGCACGACCGCGGTCATGCTGAGCCCGACCGTGTTGATCAGCCGGGACCGGAACATCCCGCGGCGTACGGCGGGGTCGCGCTCGGTCCGCAGCGCCCTGGTCCAGTGCCGGATCATGCCGAGCTGGCTGAGGTTGAACGACACGAAGACGCCGACGATGTAGAGCTGGATCAGCCGGGTCGGCTCGGCGTCGAAGGCGGCGATCAGCACGATCGCCATCACCGCGAGGAAGACGATGCCGTTGCTGTAGGCGAGCCGGTCGCCGCGCGAGCCGAGCGCACGGGGCGCGTAGCCGTCCTTGGCGAGGATCGAGCCGAGCACCGGGAAGCCGTTGAAGGCGGTGTTCGCCGCCAGCACCAGGATGACGCCCGTGACAGTGACGACCAGGTAGAAGCCCGGCCGGAAGTCCTGGAAGAGCGCGTCGGCGATCTGGGCGATCGCGGTGTGCTGGTCGTAGCCGGCCGGCAGCGGCGCGCCGTCGCGGGTCAGCCGGTCGAGGTCGTCGGGGTCGACGAGCTGGAGGCCCATCTGCCTGGCGAGCACGATCACGCTCAGCATCATCGAGATCGCGATCAGGCCGAGCAGCAGCAGCGTGGTGGCGGCGTTCCGGCTCTTCGGCCTCCGGAACGCCGGCACGCCGTTCGAGATCGCCTCGACGCCGGTCAGCGCCGCGCAGCCGGACGAGAACGCGCGGGCCAGCAGGAACAGCAGCGCGAACGTCGTCATCGAGTCGCCGTAGCCGGGCGTCGGCGCCATCTCGAACGACGCGCTCTCGACACTCGGCAGGTCGCCGGTCGCGAGCCGGTAGAGCCCGAACGCGGCCATCCCGAGGATCGCGACCATGAAGGCGTAGGTCGGGAACGCGAAGAACGACCCGGACTCGCGGATGCCGCGCAGGTTCGTCGCCATCAGCAGCACCACCGCGACCGCCGCGACCGTGACCTCGTGCCCGGACAGCGCCGGGATCGCGGACGCGGCGTACTGCGCGCCCGAGGAGATCGACACCGCGACGGTGAGCACGTAGTCGACCAGCAGCGCGCTGGCGACCGTGGTGCCCGCCGTACGCCCGAGGTTGACGGTGGCGACCTCGTAGTCGCCACCGCCGCTGGGGTAGGCGTGCACCGTCTGGCGGTACGACGCCACGACGGCCGCCATCACCAGCGCGACCGCGATGCCGATCTTCCAGGACCAGACGTAGGCCGAGGCTCCCGCCAGCGACAGCATGATGAAGACCTCGTCCGGCGCGTAGGCGACCGACGAGAGCGCGTCGCTGGCGAAGACCGGCAGCGCGATCCGCTTCGAGAGGAGCGTCTCGCCCAGCTGGGAGCTGCGCAGCTTGCGTCCCAGCAGGATCCGCTTCGATACGTCGCCGACGCCCACGACGGGAAACGTTAGACCCTCCGAGGTGTTCCGGTAGCGTTCGCGTCGTGCACGTCGTGATCATGGGTTGCGGACGCGTCGGCTCGACGCTGGCGCGGAGCCTGGAGGACCGCAACCACACGGTGTCGGTCATCGACAGCGAGCCGGACGCGTTCCGGCGGCTGGGCCCGGGCTTCAACGGCGACAAGGTCACCGGCTACGGCTTCGACCAGGAGGTCCTGGAGAAGGCCGGCATCCGGCGCGCCGACGCGTTCGCCGCGGTCTCCAGCGGCGACAACTCCAACATCATCGCCGCGCGGGTCGCGCGGGAGACGTTCGGCATCCAGCAGGTCGTCGCCCGCATCTACGACCCCGGCCGCGCCGAGGTCTACCAGCGGCTCGGCATCACCACGGTCGCGACCGTCAAGTGGACCGCCGACCAGGTGCTCCGCCGGCTGCTGCCCGCCGGCGCCGAGCCCGACTACCGCGACCCGTCGGGCACGATCCGGCTCGACCAGGTGCCGATCACCGAGAGGTGGATCGGCCACCGCACGGTCGACTTCCAGCAGCAGTCCAAGAGCCGGATCGCGTGGATCGACCGGCTCGGCGAGGGCATGCTGCCCGCCCGCGACAGCGTGATCCAGGAGGGCGACCTCCTGCATCTGGTGATGCGCGAGGAGAACGCCGCGCACGCCTACCGGGTCATCGACGCCGGACCGGACGAGAGCTGAGGGGACGACATGCGAGTCGCCATCGCCGGCGCCGGAGCCGTCGGCCGCTCCATCGCCCGCGAGCTGATCCAGAACGGGCACGAGGTGCTGCTCGTCGACAAGAGCCCCTCCTCGATCCGCCCCGAGCGGGTGCCGGACGCCGAGTGGCTGCTCGCCGACTCCTGCGAGATGTCCTCGCTCGAGGAGGCCCGCCTCGACCAGTGCGACGTCGTCATCGCCGCGACCGGCGACGACAAGGTCAACCTGGTGACCTCGCTGCTGGCCAAGACCGAGTTCGGCGTGCCGCGCACGGTCGCCCGGGTCAACCACCCCAACAACGAGTGGCTGTTCACCGAGGCCTGGGGCGTGGACGTCAACGTCTCGACCCCGCGGATCATGTCCGCGCTGGTCGAGGAGGCGGTGACCGTCGGCGACCTGGTCCGGCTGTTCACCTTCCGCCAGGGCAACGCCAACCTGGTCGAGATGACGCTGCCCGCGGACTCGCCCTACGTCGGCAAGCCCGCCGGGCTGATCCCGTTCCCCGAGAACTGCGCGCTGGTGACGATCCTGCGCGACGGCCAGGTCTACGTCCCCGACGCCGAGCAGCCGGTCGAGGCCGGCGACGAGCTGCTGTTCGTCGTACCCGCCGACGTCGAGGAGGACCTCGAGCGCCTCCTCGCCCCGTCAGCCCACGGAGGGTGACTCGACCGGGGTCCTGTTGCGGGCGAGCACCCAGGCCATCGCGGCGAGGGCGGCGAGCTGGAGCGGCCAGCCCATCGCGATCTTGAGGACGCCGAGCGCGGCGATCGCGGAGTCGGGGTCCATCGCCCCGCCCTTGGCGGCGAGCCAGATCGGCGCCTGCGCGAGCACGCGGAGCAGGCACGGGATCGCGAGCAGCCAGGTGAGTACGGCGCACAGGCGCACGATCTGCCGGTCCCGGTGCCACGCGGTCGCGTCGCCGGTGACGCTGCCGACCACGAAGCCGACCAGCGGCCAGCCGACCAGGCAGGTCAGCACCAGCACCACCGTGTAGACGCTGTTGTAGATCAGGCCGGGCAGGAAGTAGGCCAGCGCCTGGTCGTTCTCGCTGCCGCCGCGGCTGGCTGCGATCCGGATGAACAGCCAGCCGACGCCGATGCCGAACAGCGCGTTGAGGCAGAACTGCACCGTGGAGCGCTGCGCCAGCCGCACCACGAGCAGCACCACCGCGACCGCGACGCTGGCGAGCAGCGCGTAGCGCAGCTCCTTCGTGGACAGCCACAGCACGGTGAAGACGATCGTCGGCACCGCGGCCTCGACCATGCCCCGCCGGCCGCCGAGCGCGCGCGAGATCTGCGCCCGGACGACCGCCTCGACACTGTCCACCGTGGCGCCGGCGGTGCCGGCCCGCTGCTCGGTCACGGCATCAGCTCATAGCGCGGGTTGTACATGATCCGCTGGCCGTCGTGGCGGCCGATCCGCCCCTGGATCTCCAGCGACCGGCCGGGGACGACGCCGGCGATCTGCCGGCGGCCGAGCCAGACGACCGTGATCGAGCCGGTGCCGTCGTACAGCTCGGCCTCCAGGGCCGGTACGCCGCCGCGCGGGCGGAGCGTCACCGTGCGCAGCGTGCCGCGCAGCCGCACCCGCTCCCGGTCGGCGGCGCCGCCGATCCGGTCGATGCCGGCGTCGTCGGCGGCGAAGGTACGGCGCAGGTCGCGCGCGTGCTGGTCGTCGGGGCTCGCCCACCGGCTGATGGTGCGGCGCAGCCGGCTCTTCTCGGCCATCCGGGCTCCCAGGATCGCTCAGCCGCGCGGGGGCAGGGTGACGGTCAGCTCCGCGCCGGCAGGCATCGCCTGGCTGCCGCGGCGCACCGCGATGCCGGCGATCAGGTCCTCCCAGGGGCCGGCGGCCCCGGGCTCGGCCGCGGGCCTGCCGAGCAGCGTCGCCCGGAGCATCCAGCGGGGGCCGTTGACGCCGATGATCCGCGAGACCTGGGTGCCGGTGCGCCCGTCGGCGGCCTTGACCGTGAGCCGGCCGTGGACCTCGGTGCCGAAGCGGCCCTCCTCCTCGGACGCGGTGCCGCCGCGCTGGGCGAAGTCGGCGGCCAGCCGCGGCCGCACCTCGCCCCACAGGTCGCCGTGGCGCGGGGCGGCGAAGGCCCGGACCTCGACCGCGCCCTCCTCGCCCGCCAGCAGCACGGACCGGACCTGCTCGGTCTGCTCGTCGACCTGGACGCGGAGCTCGACGCCCTCGACGGGCGGGATCAGCAGCGCGCCCAGGTCCATCCGGGACATCGCGTCGTCGTGGCTGAGGTCGTCCACGTCGTACGGGCCGGTCGTCCACCCGGGCTCGGCGGCGGTCTCCACCTCACCGGTCGGCTCACCGGGCGACTCGGCGGCCGGCTCGGCCTCGGCGGACTTGCGACGGAACTTCACGAGCTACTCCTCGGTGGGGACGGACGGGGACCTGAGGCCCCCGGTAGAACCGTAGCCCCCGGCGCCACGTCGCCGGACCCTACCGGCCGGGCCGGGGAGCGCCAATGGAAGGATTCACCCCGTGACACCGACCCCTGCCTATGTCGAGCGCCTCGGCGTCCCGCTGCGCTGGTGGGTGCAGGGCACCATGTTCGTCGCCACCTTGGCGCTCGCGGTGCTGGTGGCGCTGCCGGCGCTGGGCGCGTGGATCGTGACGCTGGTGGCGCTGGGCCTGCTGGCTCTCCTGTTCCTGAGCTACGGCGGCGCGCGGGTCGTCGTCGCGGACGGCGTTCTCCGCGCCGGCAGGGCGCGGATCGGCGTCGAGCACCTCGGCGCGGCGGTCGCCCTGGACGCCGAGCAGGCCTACCGGGCGGCCGGCGTCGAGGCGGACGCCCGGGCGTACCTGCTGATCCGGCCCTACCTCAAGCGCGCGGTCAAGGTCGAGATCATCGACCCGGCCGACCCGGCGCCGTACTGGCTGATCGCGACCCGCCACCCCGAGGAGCTCGCGCAGGCCCTGACGGTGCCGACCCGTCGACCCTGACCCGGCTGGGTACTGTTCGGCCATGGCCAAGGATTCCTCGAAGATCTGGAGCGTCTTCTCGCTCGTGTCCGCGCTCGGCGCCGCGGCGCTCGCGAAGAAGGGCCTGGACAGGGCGTGGACGGTCGCGACCGGCAAGAAGCCGCCGGAGAACCCCGCCGACCCCGACGTCGACACCTGGGAGGCGGTCAGCTGGGCGATCGCCAGCGGCGTCGCCGTCGGCCTGGCCCGGATGCTCGCGCAGCGCCGCGCCGCGTCGTACTACGCACGCTCGACCGGTCACCTGCCGCCCGACCTCCGCAGGGACGGCCAGCGGGCCTGACCTGCGGGGATTCACCCTCGCTTCCAGTCTCAGGAGACCCGTCCGGTACCGAGTCCGACCGGCCCGATCTGGACACTAAGAGGTTCCGCCAGCAGGCGATCACCTACTGGCGGGACCTCTGCCTCAGGTCGGCGAACATGCCTTCCTCGTGCGTGGGTGCATGCGGCACTCCCGCAAGGAAGACGGTGCTCGCGAAGGCCACGGTCACACGGCCCTGCTTCTCCTGCCAGCCCGCGACGATCGCGGCCCCCGCCTTGGGGTCCTGTCCGCTGAGCGGGACCACCCGCGCGACCTCGACGGTAGAGGTGTCCTTGGCCTTCGAGATGACCTCGCAGCTCGGCGAGACCACCATCACGGCATGCCACGGTTCACCGGTATTCGTGGTGAGTGGAGAGCCTGTAGCTGACTGCGCCGGGGTATGGAACAGGTCGCCGTAGCGGAACGGGCGCTCGGCGTCGTCGGGCGCCACCCAGTACTCTCCCGGCGGTGGGTACCACGCGTCACTGGGCGACGCCAGCGCGCCACCACCAGGAGCAGAGGTCACGCGTCGAAGTTGAGCTCGTCGTAGTCGCCGGTCTCGTCGACGGGTCCAGCCTCGGCCACCAGCTCACCGCGAGTGATCGCCTCACCGTGCTCACCATGAGTCAGGCGGAGGGGAAAGGCGGCCGCAAACTCAGCGATCGCCTGCCACGACGCGTCCAGGCCGGGCGCTACCCGGTCGAGCGTCTCCGAGGGAATGGCGACGCCACTACGCGCGGCAGCCAGGATGAGCGGCACCGTCGTCTCGAACTCACGCTCGCGCTGGTCGGCCGCTGCGATGCGCGCGTTCATCGCTCGCATCCGAGCCGGCGGCACCAGAACGGCATCGACGGCGTTGTAGCGAGTGATGGCTACACACTGGCCCACGCGCACACGCTCAAGTGCGTCCTTCGTCTTCTCGTGAAGGTCGGTACTGGAGACGATGGCATCAGGACGCACGCCGATAGCAGCTGTCGCCTCGAACTGCTCTGTCGCCTGAATGGTCATCGCCCTGTCCCCGTCTCTCCGCTCCGATCTAGAGCGTACGTCCCCAAGGGAAAAGTTGGACAGTATGTTGCGCAACTTTTGTTGGCTTGTCGTGCCGATCCAGTGACCTGGACACGCACCGCTGTCGTGGCCGCACCCGCCAGGTCCGGACTTGCGGCCTTCGCCTCGCTCAGGCCGCGCAGTCGCGGCAGATCATCTTCTTCTGGTCGGCGAGCTGGCTGCGGTGGTGCACCAGGAAGCAGCTCATGCAGGTGAACTCGTCCTCCTGCTTCGGCTTCACCTCGACGGCCAGCTCCTCGTGCGAGAGATCGGCGCCGGGCAGCTCGAACGCCTCGGCGGCCTCGGCCTCGTCCTCGTCGACCTTGCCGGAGTTCTTGTCGTGACGGCGCGCCTTGAGCTCCTCGATGCTCTCCTCGGACTGCTCGTCCTCGTTCTTCCGCGGTGCGTCGTAGTCGGTCGCCATCGGTCTCTCCACTCCCCTGCTGCTGCATGCTCGCGCGTCGTCGTCGTCGGCGCCAGATTGTGCACCATTCCCGATCGGATCCGCACACCCGTTCCACGACGCGCTGCGTGAACATCCGGTGAAGGGCCGCTATTCCTCCGATCCGAGGGCGAATCCGGCCGCTCGGACGGCGGCCAGCAGGTCGTCGAAGCCGTGAGCGGGACCACACACGACCATCGGCGTGCCGCCCACGCCCGGATGCACCTCGAAGCGCGCTCCCGCGATCCGGGCGATCAGCCCGCCGGCGGCGTGGTCCCAGAGGTTGACGCCCTCCTCGACGTACCCGTCGACGGCGCCCTCGGCGACGTGGCACAGGTCCAGCGCGCACGAGCCGAGGCGGCGTACGTCGCGCACCTCGGTCACCAGCCGCGCGACCGCCCGGCCCTGGAGCCGGCGGATCTCGCGGTCGTAGTTGAAGCCGGTGCCGATCAGCCGCAGCGGCAGCGGGGCCGGCGCGGCGACCTCGATCGGCGCGCCGTCGCGGGTGGCGACCGCCGGGCCGTGCTCGTCGGCGAGGTGCCCGACGTACTCGACTCCGGTGGCCGCGTTCAGGACCACGCCGGCCACCGCCTCGCTCCCCCGGTCGGTGGCGCGCTCGACCGCGACGGAGACGGCGTACTGCGGCAGCCCGTAGAGGAAGTTGACGGTCCCGTCGATCGGGTCGACCACCCAGCGCAGCCCGGTGGTGCCGGGGACGTCGGCGCCCTCCTCGCCGAGGATCGCGTCGTCGGGGCGCACCGCCGAGATGCGGGCGCGGATCAGGGCCTCGCTGGCGCGGTCGGCCTCGGTGACGACGTCGACGTCGCTGGACTTGGTGGCCGCGACCGTGACGTGGCCGCGGCGCCGTTCGCGGACCAGGGCCGCGGCGTCTCGGGCCACCTCGAGCGCGAGGCCGGCGAGCTCGGCGTTGGCGGGGCTTCTCATGCGCCGGCCAGGGCCGGGCGGTCGCCGCGCGGGTTGGGGCAGCAGCCGGCCGGGCAGCGGTCCCAGCAGGGCGGGTGGGCGCCGACGCTGGCGCGGGCCGCCTCCTCGCCGCGCTCGACGGCGGCGCGTTCGAGCAGCAGGTCGCGGACGGCCGCGACGAACCGCGGGTCGACGCCGGCGGTCGCCGCGCGCGTCGCCGGGAGGCCGAGCCGCCGGGCGGTCGCGAGCGCCTCGGTGTCGAGGTCGTAGACGACCTCCATGTGGTCGGACACGAACCCGATGGGCACCAGTACGACACCCGGCACCCCGTCGGCGTGCAGGGCCTCCAGGTGGTCGTTGACGTCCGGCTCGAGCCACGGGACGTGCGGGGGGCCGGAGCGCGAGCAGTAGACCAGCGCGCGCCGGTGCCGGCGGCCGGTCTCCTGCCGGACCCGCTCGACGATCTCCTCGGCGACGCCGAGGTGCTGGAGCACGTAGGCGCCGCCCTCCGGTCCGCTGCCAGCGTTCATCGTCTCCGGGATCGAGTGCGTGACGAAGGAGAGGTGCGCGCTCTCGCGGATCTCGTCGGGCAGCTCGGCCAGCGCGGCCAGGGTCGCGTCGACCAGCGGCTCCACGAAGCCGGGGTGGTTGAAGTAGAGGCGCAGCTTGTCCAGCTGCGGCGCATCCGGCACGTCCCGGACCGCGTCGAGGAGGTTCTCGCGGTACTGCCGGCAGGAGGAGTACGACGAGTACGCGCTCGTGACGAAGCACGCCGCGCGGCGTACCCCGTCGGCGGCCATCCGCCGGACCGTGTCGGCGAGGTAGGGGTCCCAGTTGCGGTTGCCCCAGTAGACCGGCAGGCCGATCCCGGCCCCGGCGAGGTCCTCGCGCAGCGCGGCGAGGAAGGCGCGGTTCTGGTCGTTGATCGGCGACCTCCCGCCGAAGCCGAAGTAGTGCTGGCCGACCTCCTCCAGCCGCTCCCGCGGGATGCCGCGGCCGCGGGTGACGTTCTCGAGGAACGGCACGACGTCCTCGGGCGCCTCCGGGCCGCCGAACGACACCAGCAGGAGCGCGTCGTAGGGCCGGGGATCGGGGGTCATGCCCCTCATCGTAGGGAGGGGTGGCTACGGATTGGTGGGCGGTCGGCGGGCGGCCCTAGGCTCGCCTGGTGCTCTCGTCGTACCGCCGGATCCTGGGCCATCCCGGCGCGATGCGGTTCTCGCTGTCCGGGCTCGTGGCCCGGCTGCCGATCTCGATGGTCGGCCTCGGCATCGTGCTGCTGGTCTCCGCGGCGACGGGCAGGTACGGCGTGGCCGGAGCCGTGTCGGCGGCGTACATGGTCGCGAACGCCGCCCTCGCGATCCCCCAGGGCCGCTGGCTCGACCGGTTCGGCCAGGGGACGGTGCTGTCGGCGCTGAGCCTGGCGTTCGGCGCGTTCGTCTCGCTGCTCGTGGTGGCGGTCCAGGCCGACTGGCCGATCGCGACCGCCTACGTCTTCGCGGCGCTTGCCGGCTCGGTGCTCCCCCAGGTCGGGTCCAGCGTGCGCGCCCGGTGGTCCCACGTGCTCGACCAGCCGGCCGAGGTGCAGACGGCGTACGCCCTGGAGGCCGTGCTCGACGAGGCGGTGTTCATCCTCGGCCCGATCGTGGTGACGGTGCTCGCGACCGCTTGGCACCCGGTCGCCGGGATCGCGGTCGCGCTGGTCGCCTGCGTCGCCGGCACCCTCTACCTCGCGAGCCAGCGCGGCACCGAGCCCCCGGCGCAGTCGCGGGCCGCCGCGTCCGGCCCGCGAGCGGCGATGCCGTGGCGGACGGTGGTCCCGCTCGCGGTCGTGTGCGCCGCGCTCGGCGTGCTGTTCGGCGCGGCCGAGGTGACCACGGTGGCCTTCGCCGAGGAGCAGGGCCATCGGGCGCTGGCCGGCGTGCTGCTCGCGCTGTGGGCGCTCGGCAGCCTGACCGCCGGCGTGATCAGCGGTGCCGTGCACTGGCGCCGCGGCCCGTCCTACCGGGTCCGCTGGGGAGCGCTCGCGATGGCCTGCGCGATGGTGCCGCTGTCCTTCGTCGGCTCGCTGCCGCTGATGGGGCTCACGCTGCTCGTGGCCGGCTTCGCGATCGCGCCGACGATGATCGCCTCGATGTCGCTGACCGAGGCGGTCGTGCCGTCCGGACGGCTCACCGAGGGCATGGCGATCATGCAGACCGGGCTGGTAGCGGGCGTCGCCCCCGGCGCCACCCTGAGCGGCCTCGTCGTCGACCACCAGGGTGCCTCGGCGGCGTACCTGGTGTCGCTCGTGGCGGGCGTGGTCGCGGCCCTGGCCGCCCTGGCGATCCCGCGGCAGAAGGCGGGCGTACCCTCCTCGCGTGACTGAGTGGCGGAACTGGTCGGGCCTCGAGTCGGCCCGACCGGCGCGGGTGGAGGAGCCTGCCGACCCGGCCGCGATCGTGGCGGCGGTGGAGCGGGCGCGCGCCGAGGGGTCGACGGTGAAGATGGTCGGCACCGGGCACAGCTTCACCGCGATCTCCGCACCGGAGCACACCATGCTCCGGCCGACCCACCTCGGCGGCATCCTCTCGGTCGACCGCGACGCGATGACGGTCACCGCGCTGGCCGGCACCCGGCTCGAGGCGCTCAACGCCGGTCTCGAGGCGCTGGGCCTGAGCCTGCACAACATGGGCGACATCGCCGAGCAGACCCTGGCCGGCGCCACCTCGACCGGCACCCACGGCACCGGCGGCGTCGCCGCCTCGCTGTCGGCGCAGCTCTGCGGGCTCGAGTTGGTCACCGGGACCGGCGAGGTGGTCGCGGCAAGCGAGGCCGAGAACCCGGAGCTACTGGAGTTCGCGCGCGTCGGCCTCGGCGCGCTCGGCGTACTCACCAGGCTGACGTTCCGCGTCGAGCCGCTGTTCGCGCTCGAGGCCGACGAGCGGGCGATGTCCTGGGACGAGGCGCTGGCGACCTTCGACGAGCGGATGGCCGACCACCACCACGTCGACACCTACTGGTTCCCGCACACCGACCGGATGTTCACGAAGACCAACGACCGCCTCGACGACCTGGACATCCGGCCGCTCCCGCGGCTGCGCGAGTGGTTCGACGACGAGTTCGTGTCGAACACGCTCTGGGGCGCGATCAACCACGTCGCGAACGCCGTCCCCTCGATCATCCGGCCCCTCAACCAGGTCACCGGGCGGCTGCTGACCCCGCGGACCTACAGCGACGTCGCGCACAAGGTGTTCACCTCGCCGCGCGACGTGGTCTTCCGCGAGATGGAGTACGCCGTCCCGCGCGAGGCCGGCCTCACCGCGCTCCGCGAGGCCCGGGCCGCGCTCGACCGGTCCGGCCTGCGGATCGCGTTCCCGGTCGAGATCCGGGTGACCCCGGCCGACGACATCCCGCTGTCGACCTCGTCGGGCCGCGACTCCCTCTACCTGGCCTTCCACACCCACCGCGACGCCGACCACCTGGAGTACTTCGCGCTGCTCGAGCCGATCATGCGCGCCCACGACGGCCGCCCCCACTGGGGCAAGGTGCACACCCGCACCGCGGCCGACCTCGCACCGGCGTACCCCCGCTTCGCGGAGTTCCTGGCCCTGCGCGACCGGCTCGACCCCGACCGCGTCTTCGCCAACCCCTACCTCCGCCGCGTCCTCGGCGACTGACGCCGAGTCGGCGCAGTCTCAGCTGAGACTGCGCCGACTCGGCACTCAGACGGAGGCCGGACCCGTGGGGATGGGGGCCTGCCAGTGCCGCCAGATGGCGACCAGCCGCCACACGGTGCACAACCCACCGCCCGCGAAGGCGATGACCAGGGTGGGCAGCGAGGTGTGGGCACCGGCGACGACCACGACCGCGCCGGCCAGCGCCGGCGTCGCGTAGAGCTCGCCACGGAAGACCGCCGGCACGCGGCCGGCAAGGAGATCGCGGAGCATGCCGCCGCCGATGCCGGTGACCATGCCCATCAGCGCCGCCGGCAGTACGCCGAGACCGTAGTCGAGCGCCTTGAGAGCACCGGTCACGCAGAACAGCCCGAGGCCGAACGCGTCGAGCACGTTGATCGAGCGCTCGGCCCTCCCGATCGCCGGGTGGAAGTAGAAGGCGAGCAACCCGGCGGTGACCGGGGCGATCAGGTAGCGCCAGTCCTGGAGCGCCGCGGGCGGGGTCGCGTCGATGAGGACGTCGCGGAGGAAGCCGCCCCCGAGCCCCGTCGTACCGGCCAGGACGAGGACGCCGAACACGTCGAGGCCCTTGCGGACCGCGACCAGTGCGCCGGAGATCGCGAACACGAAGATGCCCACGAGGTCGAAGACGACGAGGGTCGCGGAGGGATCGGAGGTCGACACGAGGGGAGGCTAACCCTCGCGCTCCGCGGCGCGCGGCCGCGCTCCCGGCCTCGGGACCCGCGCTGGCGTAGGCTCGGCGCACCGCAGGCAACGAAACGATGGGACAGGAGCAGGACCCACCATGGCGCACCTCACGCTCGCCGGAGTGAGCGATGACGGGAGGCGCCTGCGCCTGGTCGACGAGGACGGGGCCGAGCACACCGTCGAGATCGACGCCCGCCTCCGCGCCGCCCTGGGAGACCAGCCCTCCCGCCGATTGGAGACCACGATGGACAACGCAAGTGCCCTCCGGCCGCGCGACATCCAGGCCCGCATCCGCGCGGGCGAGACGCCCGAGGCGGTGGCACAGGCGGCCCAGACGTCCGTGGACAAGATCATGGCCTTCGCGGCACCGGTGCTGGCGGAGCGGCAGCACGTCGCGGAGCGCGCCCAGCGGTCGTCGGTACGCCGCAGCGAGGGCTCGGCGCCGCACGGCGCCCGCACCCTCGGCGACGCCGTCGCCACCCACCTGCGCGGGCTCAACGTCGACCCGGAGAGCGTCGAGTGGGACTCCTGGCGCCGCGAGGACGGCCGCTGGTCGATGACCGCGGGGTTCAGCGCGACCGACCGCTCCGGCACCGCCGAGCTCACCTTCGACGCCCCCGGCAACTACGTGACCCTCGACAACGACGACGCCCGCTGGCTGGTGGGCGAGTCCGTCGCGTCGGCGGCGGTCCAGCGCGACGACCTGCGCCGGGCCCGCGAGCGCCGGCTCACCTCCGTCCAGGACGACGAGCTGCCCCTAGGCGGAGAGTCCGACGACCCCGGCGACCTCGGCGCCGACGCCATCGACCTGGTCTCGGACCAGCCGCTCGAGGCGTTCCTCGACGACGAGCCGCCGACCGAGCCCGAGCTCGTCGAGCAGGAGGCCGAGCTCCGCGACGAGGCCGAGGACGCCGCCGCCGAGGACCACCACGAGGCGCCCACCCGCCGTCCGGTGAAGAAGACCCGCGGCCGGGCGTCGGTCCCGAGCTGGGACGAGATCATGTTCGGCGGGAAGGACTGACCGGCCGGTCCGGATCGGCGATCCAGCCCGACCAGCTGCCCGGGTAGAGCGCCGCCCGGATCCCGGCCACCTCCAGCGCGATGATGTCGTGCACGGCGGTGACGCCCGACCCGCAGTAGACGGCGACGTCCTCGTCCCCCGACACGCCCGCGGCGGCGTACAGCGCACGGAGCTCGTCGGCCGATCGGAACCGCCCGTCGGCGCGCAGGTTGGTCGACGTCGGCACGTTCACCGCGCCCGGGATGTGCCCGGCCACCGGGTCGACCGGCTCGACCTCGCCGCGGTAGCGCTCGGGCGCCCGCGCGTCCACGAGCACGGGTACGCCGAGCACCCCCTCGGCCTCGACCAGCGGCATGCCGCCCGGGCGGGCCGTGAAGTCGCCGCGGTCCCTCTCGGCGGTCGAGCCCGTCGAGACCCGGCGTGCACCGCTCCCCCGGCCCCGACCCACGCCGGCCAGGCGCCGTCGAGCACCCGGACGTCGGGGTGGCCGTGGTAGCGCAGCAGCCACCAGGCCCGGCCGGCGGCGAGGCCGGACCAGTCGTCGTAGACGACCACCGGGCGGTCGTCGCGGACGCGGGCGCGCCGCATCGCCGCCTCGAAGTCCGCAGTGGCGGGCAGCGGGTGGCGGCCGCCCGCGCCCGGCGGCGCGGCCAGGTCGGCGTCCAGGTCGACGTACGCCGCCCCCGGGACGTGGCCCCGCTCGTACTCCCCGCGGCCGCCCGGCCCGCCCAGCCGGTAGCGGACGTCGAGGACGGTCACGGTGCCGAGCGATCCGTGCAGCTCGGCGGCGGAGATCAGCGGGGAGCCCATGAGAGGATTCTGCCCCGTGGCTGAACTGCACTTCTTCACCGGCACCATGGACTCCGGCAAGAGCACGCTGGCGCTCCAGACCAACCACAACCACGCGGCCCGCGGGCTGGTCGGCCGGCTGTTCACCACCCACGACCGAGCCGGCGAGGCGAAGCTCTCCAGCCGCCTCGGCCTCACCCACGACGCGCTCGAGGTCACGCCCGACCTCGACTTCTGGCGCTACGTCGTCGACGCGCTCACCCACGGCGGGCGGATCGACTACCTCGTGTGCGACGAGGCGCAGTTCTACGGTCGCGCGCAGGTCGACCAGCTCGCCAAGATCGTCGACGAGCTGCAGATCGACGTGTTCGCGTTCGGCATCCTCACCGACTTCCGCACCTCGCTCTTCGAGGGCAGCGCCCGGCTGGTCGAGCTCGCCGACCGGATGCACGTGCTCCAGGTCGAGGCGCTGTGCTGGTGCGGCAAGCGCGCCACCCACAACGCCCGCACCGAGAACGGCGTGATGGTCGTCGAGGGCGAGGTGATCGTCGTCGGCGACGTCGACGCGGTCGACCAGCCGCCGCCCGGCCCCGACGACATCGCCTACGAGGTGCTCTGCCGCCAGCACCACCGGCGCCGGCTCACCGCCGCCCGCGCCAAGGCGGTCTCGCTGGCGCCCGAGCCGCTCCCGTTCGGCTGACGGCCCGCCCGCTCAGCTCACCAGCAGCGGGACCACCATCTCGTCGGGGGTGAGCGACCCGTGCAGCCCGACGAGGGTGGCCTCGTAGGGGAAGTCGACCGAGGAGAGCACGGCCAGGTCGTCGTGGGCGGCGACGACGACGTCGCCGAGGCGCGGCAGTACGGCGGGCGCGACCGGGCCGAACCAGCCGCGGTCGACGGCCTGGGCGCGGGTGAGCACGGTGGCGTGCCGCCCGAGCACGGCCGACCAGGCCGCGGCCACGTCGTCGACCGCGCCGCGATGGCAGTAGAGGTGGCGGAAGCGGGCCTCGCCGCCGAGCAGTGCGATCCCGGACCGGAGCTCGGGATGCTCGTCGACGTCGATCCGGGAGGCCGGCGAGGAGTCGACCATGCCGTGGTCGGCGACCACGACCAGCCGCACCGAGGGCGGCAGCGTCTCGCGGAGCTGCTCGGCCTCGGCGTCCACCATCGCGAGCTGCTGGAGCCACTGGTGGGAGGCGACGCCGTACCGGTGCCCGGTCCAGTCGAGGTCGGCGTCGTAGAGGTAGGTCAGCGACGCCGGCTCGCGGGACGCGGCGACGGCCGCGGCGATCCGCTCGCCGACCCTGTCCGCGCCCACGTAGTCCGCCCCGCGGTGCGCTGCGGTCGTGAGCCCGGAGCCCTCGAACTCACGCTTGTTCACCACCGTCACGGTCGCGCCGAGCTCGCGCAGCCGCGTGAACGCGGTCGGGTGCGGCTGCCACTCGACCGGGTCGACGTCCTGGTCCCACAGCAGCGCGTTGAGCAGCTTGTCCGTCCCGGGCACCCGCGAGGTGAACCCGACGAGCCCGTGCGCGCCGGGGGGCAGCCCGGTGCCGAACGACGTCAGGCTGGTCGCCGTCGTCGACGGCACGCCCGCGGTCGCGGTCGCCCGCTCGGTCAGCTGCGCGGCGAGGAACGGCGCCGCGTGCGCGTGCCTCTCCAGCAGGCGGGCGCCCAGGCCGTCGACCAGGAAGACGACGTACGACGAGGCGCCCGGCAGGTCCAGACCCGGCCCGGAGGCGGGGGGATCGAGCGGCAGGCCCAGCGCGGCGCCCACCGCGGGCACGACGTCGCCGAGCGACCTCGAGCCGTAGGCCGGCTCGAGGAACTGCGTCATCAGGTGGGGCTCACTGCGTCCGGGAGGAGAGCGACTCCGCGAACGCCAGCAGCCGGGCCACCGCCTCGGTGCCGTCGGCCGCGGCCGAGACGCGCAGCGAGAAGTCGTCGGCGGCGAGCACGCCGGTGTAGCCGTGGTCGGCGTCGCAGTCGGGGTCCGCGCAGCCGGCCGGCTCGAGGTCGACCCGGCTCACCCCGCCCCACCCGATCGTCACGACAGCCTCGGCGGGCCGGCTCGGGCCGGACGCCGGGTTGGCGATCATCCGGGTCACCACGACCGACTTCACCGAGGACAGCGAGATCGCCTCGGTCGAGGTCGAGGTGTAGGGCTCGGGCAGCAGGTCGTCGCCCTCGTGCTCGTCGGTGTGCGCGAGGATCAGCCGGCCCGGCGTCAGCACCACCACGGACAGGCGGCGACGCACCTTGTCGCGCTCGAAGGTCGGCTCGTGGTGGACGAAGAACGACACCACGTCCTCGCCGGCGACGGCCGCGTCCACGCCCTCGCCGACCACGTCCGGGTAGTACCCGGTCCGGTCGATCGCGTCCCTGAGCTCCGGGGTCCTGCTGCTCGGCATGCCGCCAGTCTGTCACGCATCGCGGCCGCACTCAGAAGGAGTAGTCGAAGGTGTGGATGTCCCTCGCGAAGAGGGTCGCCACGCGGTCGCGCATCGGGTCGGTGTAGACCTCGCGGTAGTCGGGGCGCGCCCGGTCGACGTTCACGCTCCTCGGCGGCTCCCACGGGAGGTCGAGCCGCGCGAACACCGCCCGCAGGTCGGCCTCGAGCGACTCCTGCCGGCCCACGAAGTCCGCGCGCCGGGTCCTGCTGGTGAGGTAGCGGACCTGCGGGGTGCGCAGCCGGGGCCAGCGCTGCGGGCCCTCCAGCACGAACGCCTCGAAGTCCATGCCGCTCTCGGCCACGCCCTTGATGAACCGGTTGCGCCGGAGGAACGCCTCCGCGCCCGAGCCGCCCTGGGCCGCGCGCTCCTTGAACCGGTCGACCATCCGGAACCACGACAACATCCGCGCCCACGGGTTCCGCACGAAGCCGACGGTCCAGTACGCCGCCAGGCCCGGCTCGGCCGCGAGGATCTGCGTCAGCGTCGCGTGCCGGTCGAGGCCGGGCACCTGTCGCGCGTCGTCGAAGACCTCGGCGAACCGGTTGTCGATGGTCGACCCGCCGGTCTTCTGCACGTGCACGAAGAGCAGCCGGTGGGCGTCGGAGATGACCATGCGCGGATCCTACGGATCACTGGGGCAGGGTGTCCCCGGCCGGGGTCGCGAGGCGGCGTACGAACCAGTCCGAGCGGGGGTCGCTGACCGGGTCGACGCGCGCGGCCGCGGTCAGCACGGTCGCGCCGTCGGCGCCGGCGAGTACCAGCGACAGCTCCAGCGAGCTGACCTGGGGCAGGTCGTTCTGGAGCTGGGCGACCCGCTGGATCAGCCGCTCCACCTCGGCGACGTCGACGACCTCGCTGCCGCGGTAGCCGAAGAGCATCGGCGCGGACTTGATCTCGCGGACCATCGAGGCGGCGTCGCGCTCCCCCAGCGGCGGGATCCGGTACGCCTTGTCGGCGAGCAGCTCGGTCAGCGGGCCGGCGATGCCGAACGAGACGACCGGACCGAACAGCGGGTCCTCGATGCTGCGGATCGCGACCGGGACGCCGGGCCGGGCGTTCTTCTGCACGACGAACCCGGCGCGCTCCGGCTCGGTGATGATCGCCGTCAGCGACTCCCACGCGTCGCGCATCCCCTCGGCGGTGTCGATGTTGCGCCACACGTGCGCCAGGTCCGGCCGCTCGCGCAGGTGCTCGGCGGTCGCCTTGAGCACCACGTCCCAGCCGAGCGCCGCGCCCGTGGCCTCGGCCTCCTCGCGGGAGGCGACCGGTCGCGTCTGCCAGAGCTCGACGCCGTACGCCGCCAGGAGGGTCGTCAGCGCGTCGGCGTCGAGGTCCACGCCCCCGGGGTGCGCCGAGAGCAGCTCGTTGACTAGCCGCTTCGCGGCCGCGGCGTCCACCTCGGCCGGGTCGGCGGCCGTGCCGTCGGGGGCGCGTAGCCACACGGCGTAGTCGACGACCCGGGCGAGCGCACGCACCGCGGCCTCCACCCCGGGGTAGGACGGGACCGAGCCGCGACCGGCGGTCGACCCGGCGACGTCGGGGACGCGGAGGAGCTCGGGCACGCCCTCGGCCCCCAGGAAGGACGAGACGAGCGGCTTGTCGGACTGCTCGCCGACCGCGGCCAGCACGTTGGCGACGTCCTCGCCCGAGACGTTGATCGGCGGCACGTAGACCGCGACGACCGAGTCGATCTCGGGGTCGTCGATGGCGGCGTCGAGCGCGTCCTCGAACTCCTCGGCGCCGGCGTCCGTGCCGAGCGCGGTGGACTTGTTGACGACCAGGCCGACCGCCGCGGCGGCGTCCGCCGCGAGCAGCCCGAGCGCGTCGGAGTTGCCGACGATCGCGACCCGGCGGCCGCGCGGCAGCGGCTGGTGCGCCAGCAGCTGGGCGACGTCGAACATCTCCTCCAGGGTGTCCACCTGGATCACGCCCGCCTGCCGGAACATCGCGTCGACGGCGGCCGGCGGCGCCGCGATCTGGCGCACCGCGTGGCCCATCGGGACGCCCTGCGTCGTACGTCCCGAGCGGACCGCGATGATCGGCTTGCGCAGCGAGACCCGGCGCGCGATCCGGGAGAACTTGCGCGGGTTGCCGATCGACTCCAGGTAGAGCAGGACGACCTCGGTGGACTCGTCCTCCTCCCAGTACTGGAGCAGGTCATTGCCCGAGACGTCGGCCCGGTTGCCCGCGCTGACGAACGTCGAGAGGCCGAGACCGCGGTTGTAGACCTTCTCCAGGATCGCGGTGCCGAGCGCGCCGGACTGGCAGAAGAACCCGGCCCGGCCGCGCGGCGGCATCAGCGGCGAGAGCGACGCGTTGAGCGACACGTCGGCCTGGGTGTTGATGATGCCGAGCGCGTTGGGGCCGATCAGCCGCAGCCCGTAGGAGCGCGAGAGCCCGACCAGCTTGCGCTGCCGGACCCGGCCCTCCTCGCCGGTCTCGGCGAAGCCCGACGAGATCACGACCAGCCCGTGCACGCCCTTGGCGGCGCAGTCGAGCACGACGTCCTGCACCGACTCCGCCGGCACCGCGACGATCGCGACGTCGACGTCGTCGGGGATGTCGCCGACGGTCTTGTACGTCGGCAGGCCGCTCACCGCGTTGGCGCTGGGGTTCACCGCGTAGACGCGCCCCGAGAAGTCGCCCATCACCAGGTTGCGCACCAGCGCCTGCCCGATGGTCTCCTGGCGGCGGCTCGCGCCGATCACGGCGACCGAGCGGGGCTTGAAGAACTTCTCGATGGACGCGGCCTCGGCCCGGTGCTCGCGGCCCATCATCACGCCGATCGCGGTGTCGGTCGGGTCGATGGAGAACTCGAGTTGGAGGACGCCCTCCTCGTACTCGCTCACCACCCGATAGCCCGCGTCGCGGAAGGTCTGGATCATCCGGCTGTTGTCCGGCAGCACCTCGGCCACGAACCGGTCCACGCCGCGCTCCCGGCCGGCCTGGGCGAGGTGCTCGAGCAGCAGCTGCCCGATCCCGCGGCCCTGGTGCCGATCCTCCACGAGGAACGC
The DNA here is from genome assembly GCF_054782915.1 of Nocardioides hungaricus. Taxonomy (NCBI): domain Bacteria; kingdom Bacillati; phylum Actinomycetota; class Actinomycetes; order Propionibacteriales; family Nocardioidaceae; genus Nocardioides; species Nocardioides hungaricus. The sequence goes on from NZ_BAAGRO010000035.1 coordinate 82,440, forward strand.
CACCTCGGCCTCGCCCGGCTTGACGACGTCGTACCGCCCGACGGCGATGATCCGGCCCTGGAGCGTCATCACGAACGCCACCCGGTCGACGTGGTCGACGGTGGTGAACCGCGCGACGTCGCGGTCGGAGAGCGTCGGCATCGGCGAGAAGAACCGGTAGTACTTCGACTGGTCGGAGACCCGGGCGTAGAACTCGACGAACACATCCTTGTCGTCGGGCCGGATCGGCCGGATGTGGGCGGTGCGGCCGTCGCGGAGCAGGACGTCGGCCTCCCAGTGCCTGGGGGGCGCGCCCACATCCGGTGCTGCGTCGGTGGACTCGCTCACGCCCCGAAATCTAGCGGCTGTCGGCGAAGACGGCGTGCCCGCAGCGTTTCGGTCGGTGCGGGTTGAGAGGATCACAGGCATGGCACGGCGGACGACGAAGAACGACCTTCCCGACGACTTCGAGGAGCACATCCTCGACACCGACATCAAGCAGGAGATGGAGTCGTCGTTCCTCGAGTACGCCTACTCGGTCATCTACTCCCGCGCGCTGCCGGACGCCCGCGACGGCCTCAAGCCGGTCCAGCGGCGCATCCTCTACACGCTGAACGACATGGGGATCCGGCCCGACCGCGGCCACGTCAAGTGCGCCCGGGTCGTCGGCGAGGTGATGGGCCGGCTGCACCCGCACGGCGACGGCGCGATCTACGACGCCCTGGTGCGCCTGGCGCAGCCCTGGGCGATGCGGCTGCCGATGGTCGACGGGCACGGCAACTTCGGCTCCCCCGGCGGCGACGACCCGCCGGCGGCGATGCGCTACACCGAGTGCAGGATGGCGCCGCCGGCCGTCGCGATGACCGCCTCGATCGACGAGGACACCGTCGACTTCCGCCCCAACTACGACTCCCGGGAGCTCGAGCCGAGCGTGCTCCCCGCGGCGATCCCCCACCTCGTCGTCAACGGTACGACGGGCATCGCGGTCGGCATGGCCACCAACTGCGCCCCGCACAACCTGGTCGAGGTCGTCCAGGCGCTGCGGCACCTGATCACCCACCCGGACGCCTCGCTCGACGACCTGATGCGGTTCGTCCCCGGGCCGGACCTGCCCACCGGCGGCAAGATCGTCGGGCTGGAGGGCGTCCGCGACGCCTACGAGACCGGCCGCGGCACGTTCCGGATGCGCGCCACCGCCCGCGTGGAGAGCGTCACCAACCGCCGCAAGGGCATCGTCATCACCGAGCTCCCCTACGGTGTCGGCACCGAGAAGGTCATCGAGCGGATCAAGACGCTCGTGCAGGGCAAGAAGCTCCAGGGCATCTCGGACATCAAGGACCTCACCGACCGCGAGCACGGGCTGCGCCTGGTCGTCGAGGTCAAGAACGGCTTCGTGCCGGAGGCGCTGCTCGAACAGCTCTACCGGCAGACCCCGATGGAGGACACCTTCGGCATCAACGCCGTCGCCCTGGTCGACGGCCAGCCCCGCACGCTCTCGCTCAAGGAGATGCTCCAGGTCTTCCTCGACCACCGCTTCGAGGTGGTCCGCCGGCGCTCGGTCTTCCGCCGCACGAAGGCCGCCGACCGGCTGCACCTGGTCGAGGGCCTGCTGATCGCGATCCTCGACATCGACGAGGTGATCCAGCTGATCCGCTCCAGCGACAACGCCGCGGCCGCCAGGGAGCGGCTGATCTCGGTCTTCGACCTGACCGAGATCCAGGCCGACTACATCCTCGACATGCCGCTGCGCCGGCTCACCAAGTTCTCGCGCATCGAGCTGGAGAAGGAGCAGGACGAGCTGCGCCGCACCATCGAGGAGCTCGACGCGATCATCGAGGACGAGGGGCTGCGCTGGCGGGTCGTCTCCGACGAGCTCGCCGAGGTCGCGAAGACCTACGGCACCCCACGGCGGACGGTGCTGCTGGAGTCCGCCGGCGCACCGGTCACCGCGGCCGCCGTACCGCTGGAGGTCGCCGACGACCCCTGCCTCGTCTACCTCTCCTCGACCGGCCTGCTGGCCCGCACCGCGAGCGCCGAGCGGCCCGGCACCGGGGGCGGGCGGGCCAGCCACGACGTGGTCGTGTCGGCGGTCCGCGCGACCGCGCGCGGCGAGGTCGGCGGCCTCACCAGCCGTGGCCGGCTGGTCAAGGTCGGGGTCCTCGAGCTGCCCCAGCTGCCCGACACCGCGAACGACCCGCACCTCGCCGGCGGCCTGCCGGTCAGCGAGATCCTGCCGCTGGAGCCCGGCGAGCGGCTGCTCGCGCTCTGCACGCTCGCCACCGACGGCCCGGGCGTCGCGCTCGGCACCCGGCAGGGCGTCGTGAAGCGGGTCAACCCCGAGGTGCTCGGCAGGGACGAGTGGGAGGTGATCCGGCTCGACGACGGCGACGAGGTCGTCGGCGCCGTGGAGCTGGCCACCGGCGCCGAGACACTGTGCTTCATCACCTCCGACGCCCAACTGCTGCACTTCGGTGCCGACGCGGTCCGCCCCCAGGGGCGCTCGGGTGGCGGCGTCGCCGGCGTCCGCGTCACCGGCGGCGAGCGGGTCGTCTTCTTCGGCGCGATCGACCCCGACGCACCCGAGGACTCGGTCGTGGTGACCGCGTCCGGCTCGTCGACCGCGCTGCCCGGCACCGAGCCGGGCTCGCTCAAGGTCACGCCGTTCGCGGAGTACCCCGCCAAGGGCCGCGCCACCGGCGGCGTCCGCTGCCACCGGTTCCTCAAGGGCGAGGACGCGCTCGTCCTCGCCTGGGCAGGTACGGCGCCGGCGCGGGCGGCCGCGGCCAGCGGCGCCCCCGTGGAGCTGCCCCCGGCCACGGGCCGGCGAGACGGCTCCGGCACTCCCGGGAGCCAGCCGATCGCGGCCTGCGCCGGGCCGGTGGCGGCCCGGGTGCGTGTGGAAGGCTGACCCCGTGCTCCCCTCCCGCCTGCTCTCAGCCCTGAAGACGACCCTGGCCGCCGGCGTACTGCTCCTCGCCGCGACCGCGTGCAGCGGCGACGACGGCGGCTCCGACGAGCGGGCTCCGGAGGACGTGCTCGCCGCCGCCAAGGCCACGCTCGACGAGACCAGCGGCGTCAACCTGACGCTGAGCACCGACAACCTCCCCGACGGCGTCACCGGCGTCGAGCAGGCCGAGGGCGTCGGCACCCGCGCGCCGGCGTTCGACGGCACGGTCACGGTCAACCTGTCCGGGCAGCCCTTCGAGGTGCCGGTGGTCGCGGTCGACGGCAAGGTCTACGCGCAGCTCCCGCTGACGTCGGGCTGGCAGGACATCGACCCGGCCGACTACGGCGCCCCCGACCCGGCGCAGCTGATGGACCCCGACGCCGGCTTCTCCTCGCTGCTCGCCGCGACCTCCGGCCCCGAGCGGGGCGAGAGCGTCCGCGGGGGCGAGGACAACAGCGAGGTCCTCACCGAGTACTCCGGCACCGTCTCCGGCGAGGTGATGAAGAACGTCATCCCGACCGCGTCCGGCGACTTCGACGTGGTCTACACGATCACCGACGACGACCAACTGCGCGCCGCCCGCCTCACCGGCGTGTTCTACAAGGACTCCGACCCGATGAGCTACACGGTGACCTTCGAGGACTACGGCACCGACCAGGACATCACCGCGCCATGACGCGCTCGCCGCGATGGCTGCTCGGACTCGCCGCAGTCGCCGTGGCCTTCGCGGCGGCGGACACCTACGTCGTCGTGCTGGCGCTGCCGGACATGATGGCCGGCTCGGGCATCCCCGTGGACCAGCTCCAGCGGGCGGCGCCGATCGTCTCCGGCTTCCTGCTCGGGTACGTCGCCATGCTGCCGCTCATCGGCCGGATCGCCGACCTCCGGGGCCGGGTGCCGGTGCTCGTCGCCGCGCTCGTGGTGTTCGCCGTCGGCTCGCTGGTTACCACGCTCGCCTACGACATGCCCTCGATGGTCACCGGGCGGTTCCTCCAGGGCGTCGGCGGCGGCGGGCTCGTGCCGGCCACGCTCGCACTCGTCGCCGACCTCTACCCCGCCGAGCGTCGTGGCGTGCCGCTCGGCGTCGTCTCCGCCGTCCAGGAGATCGGCAGCGTGGTCGGCCCGCTCTTCGGCGCGCTCGTGCTCGCCGTCGCCGACTGGCGGGCGATCTTCCTGATCAACCTGGCGGTCGGTCTGGTCCTGGCCGCCGCCATCCGGGCCGTCACGGTGGTCGAGCCCGTCGAGACCCCCGCCGCCCACGCCCGGCCCCCTGTCGACTGGATCGGCCTGCTGCTCGGCCTCGTCGCGCTCGTGGCCGGCGCCCTGGTCTGCGTCCAGCCGTCGCAGCTGATGCGCGACCTGACGTGGGGGCGGCTGTTCGTCCCGATCGCCGGCGACGGTCGCTGGCTGACCCCGCTCGGAGTCGCCGCGATCGCCGCCTTCGTGCTGCTCGTCGCCCGCTGCTGCACCGCGCGGCGGCCACTGCTCGACGTCCGCTCGTGGATCGCCACCCTGCGGGAGGCGGACCTGCTGGGCGCGCTGCTGCTCGCGATCGCGCTCTCCGGGGTGATCCTGGCGTTCGCGACCGCGGACCCGAAGGTCCAGGTCTTCTCCGACCAGGGGCTCTGGTACCTCCTCGGCGGCGCGATCGCGGCCGTCGCCTTCGCGCTCCACCTGCGCCGGGCCGAGGCGCCGCTGGTGCCGGCCGGCGCGCTGCGGCGTACCCCCGCCTGGGGCGCGATGCTGGTCAGCCTCTTCGTCGGCGCCGCCCTCATCGCCGCGCTCATCGACATCCCGCTGTTCGCGCGGACCACGGTCTACCCGGGCTCGCAGCTGATGGCGGCGCTCGTGCTCGTGCGGTTCCTGGTCGCGCTGCCGGTCGGCGCCGTCGTCGGCGGCTGGCTGACCCGGACCCTCCCCGCCGGCGTCGTCACGGCGATCGGCATGGGCTGCGCCGCGGCCGGCTTCCTCTGGATGGCGACGTGGGACCTGGAGAGCCTGGAGAGCCCGCTGGCGACCGCTCCCCTGCTGCTCGGCGGCCTCGGGTTCGGCCTCGCGCTCGCACCGGTGAACGCCGCCGTGCTGGCCAGCACCGACGACGACGTGCACGGCCTGGCCAGCGCGTTCGTGGTGGTCTCCCGGATGGTCGGCATGCTGGTCGGCATCTCGGCGCTCACCACCATCGGCCTGCGCCGCTACTACGCCGAGCAGGCCGACCTGCCGCCCGCGCGCGAGGTCTGCGTCGACTCGACCCGGTGCGCGGAGTTCACCCGCCTGCTCAAGACCGCCGGGATCGCCCAGGAGCAGACGGTGTTCACCGGTGCCGCGATCTGCGCGGTCGTGGCCGGCGTACTCGCCCTGCTGCTGTTCCGCGGCGCCGCCACCCGCGCCGTCTCGGCCGGCGACCTGCTGCGCGCGGGCCGGTGAGCGTCCGATACCGTCGCGGACCGTGGACGGCTTCGACGACCTGCTCGCCGCCAACCGTGGGTTCGCGGCCTCCTTCGACCTCGCCGGCTTCGACGGCGTCGCCCATGCCGGCGTCGCCATCGTGACCTGCATGGACTCCCGGATCGACCCGCTCGGCATGCTCGGCCTCAGGCCCGGCGACGCCAAGATCTTCCGCAACCCCGGCGGCCGGGTGACCCCCCAGGCGCTGGAGGCGCTGGTGCTCGGCGTCCACCTGCTCAACGTCGAGCGGATCCTGGTCGTCCCCCACACCCGCTGCGCGGTCGCCAGCAGCACCGAGGCCGAGCTCCGCGAGCGGGTCGCCGCCTCGGCCGGCCGGGACGCCTCCTGGCAGCCGTTCCACGTCGTCGGCGACCAGGAGGCCGCCCTGCGCGAGGACGTGCAGAAGGTCCGCTCCCACCCCCTCATCCCCGGCTCGGTGCAGGTCGGCGGCTTCCTCTACGACGTCGACACCGGCCTGCTCGAGCAGCTCCTCTGACCCGTTGGGTCAGGCGTCGAGCGCCTCCACGTCGACCTCGTAGGCGCCCTGCACGATGAACTCCTTGCGCGGGGCGACGTCGGATCCCATCAGCAGCTCGAAGATCCCGGTCGCGCTCTCGGTGTCGTCGACGGTGAGCCGGCGCAGGGTGCGGTGACGCGGGTCCATGGTCGTCTCGGCCAGCTGGTCGGCGTCCATCTCGCCGAGGCCCTTGTAGCGCTGGACCGGCTCCTTCCACTTCACGTTCTTCTTCTTCAGGTCGGCCAGCCTGCGCTGCAGCTCGGCGTCGGAGTAGGTGTAGACGTACTTCTCCTGGCCCTTCCTCGGGTTGGAGATCTCGATGCGGTGCAGCGGCGGTACGGCGGAGTAGACGCGGCCGTCCGAGATCAGGTCGGGCATGTACTTGAAGAACAGCGTCGCCAGCAGGCAGCGGATGTGCGCGCCGTCGGAGTCGGCGTCGGCCATGAAGATGATCCGGCCGTACCGGCGCGCCTCGAGCTCGAAGGTCCGACCGGAGCCGGCGCCCACGACCTGGATGATCGAGGCGCACTCGGCGTTCTTGAGCATGTCGCCCACGGACGCCTTCTGGACGTTGAGGATCTTGCCGCGGATCGGCAGCAGCGCCTGGAACTCGGAGTTGCGGGCGAGCTTGGCGGTGCCGAGCGCCGAGTCGCCCTCGACGATGAACAGCTCGGTCCTGTCGTTGTCCACCGCGCGGCAGTCGGCCAGCTTCGAGGGCAGCGCCGAGGACTCCAGCGCGTTCTTCCGGCGCTGGGTCTCCTTGTGCTGGCGCGCGGCGACGCGGGTCTTGGCGGCGCCGGCGACCTTCTCCATGACCAGCTTCGCCTGGGCCTTCTCGGCCCGCTTGGTGGAGGTCAGGAACCTCTTGAGCTCGGCCGACACCACCCGGCGTACGACGGTGCGCACGGCCGGCGTGCCGAGGATCTCCTTGGTCTGGCCCTCGAACTGCGGCTCGGCCAGGCGCACGGTCACGACCGCGGTCAGGCCCTCGAGCACGTCGTCCTTGACCACGTCGTCGTCGTTGACCTTGAGCACCTTCGTGGCGCGCATCGCGTCGTTGAAGGTCTTGGTGACGGCGCTCTCGAAGCCGCCGACATGGGTGCCGCCCTTGGGCGTCGCGATCACGTTCACGAACGAGCGCAGCACGGTCTCGTAGCCGGTGCCCCAGCGGACGGCGACGTCGACCTGGAGCTCGCGCTCGACGTCCTGCGGGGTCATGTGGCCCTTGTCGTCGAGCAGCGGCACCGTCTCGGTGAACGTCTCGACGCCCTGAAGCCGGACGATGTCGGTCACCGGCTCGTCGGGGGCGAGGAACTCGGCGAACTCGGCGATGCCGCCGTCGTGGCGGAACTTCTCCTCGCGCGGGGTCTCGCCGCGCAGGTCGCGGATCACCAGCTCGAGGCCCGGCACGATGAACGACGTCTGTCGGGCTCGGCCGATCAGCTCGTCGTAGCCGAACTCGGCGTCCTTGGTGAAGATCCGCCGGTCCGGCCAGAACCGGATCCGGGTGCCGCTCCTCCCCTTCGCGACCCGGCCGCCCTTGCGGGTCAGGCCGGACCTCGGCTCGAACGGCGCGGCCGGGCCCTCCCCCGCGAACACGCCCGGCGTGCCGTGGCGGAAGGACAGGCCCTGCTCGGCCGGCGAGCGCCGGACGTCGATGTCCATCCGGGCCGACAGCGCGTTCACGACCGAGAGGCCGACGCCGTGCAGGCCGCCGGTGGCGACGTACGACCCGCCGCCGAACTTGCCGCCGGCGTGCAGCTTGGTCGCCACGACCTCGACGCCGGGGAGCCCGGTCTTGGGCTCCTTGTCGGTCGGGATGCCGCGGCCGTCGTCGTGCACCTCGGCGGAGCCGTCCGGGTGCAGCGTCACCTCGACGCACCCGGCGGCGCCGGCGAGCGCCTCGTCCACGCCGTTGTCGATGATCTCCCACAGGCAGTGCATGAGGCCGCGGGTGTCGGTCGAGCCGATGTACATCCCGGGACGCTTGCGCACCGCCTCCAGCCCCTCGAGGACGAGGAGGTGTGCCGCGTTGTACGTGTTGTCGATCGTGGGCTCCTGCTGTGCGAAGTCCGATGGCTGGCTCGGACCGAATCTACCTGCGACACGCCGGACGCCGATGAAGGCTCGCCCTGGCGAGGCCGGGGCTACCGTGGGCAGCACTTCCCACAGCACGACCTGGCACCGTCCGGCAGCACCAGCGCAGCAGCACGAGCACCACCACGGTGGTCACGATGTGGACACGATCGGCGCTCGGGAGCCCCGATTCCGCAGCGAGAGCACCCGCACCCGCGTCACACTCAGGAGAGATCGTCGTTCTCCCCACACGGGCCGCCCACTGCATGGAAAGCGGTCCGAGAGGGAAGAGAGCACGTGATTGGATGAGGTGTCCGGCGCCACGCACGACCGGGAATCTTGGCACCCGCCAGTACGTTGGGCCAGACACCGAGGCGAGAAGAAATGAGGCAGATGTGACCACTGCAGTTGCCCCCAGCACCGCCGCGCTGAGCGCTGCGGACCGTTGTGACCGGTGCGGAGCCCAGGCCTACCTGCGCGTGGAGCTCCAGTCGGGTGGTGAGCTGCTCTTCTGCGCCCACCACGCCCGCGAGCACGGGGACAAGCTCAAGGAGATCGCCGCCAGCGTCGTCGACGAGACCCACAAGCTCTCGAGCACCCCGGCCAGCGCTCCCGCCGACGAGCGCTGACCGGCCCAGCTTCCGCCGAGGCCCCGGACATCGGTCCGGGGCCTCGGTGCATCCGGCCGGCGTCGGTAGGGTTCCTCCGTGTCCCTGACCGAGGTCCTCGTCGCCGTCGTGATCGCGGTCGGCATCGTCGGCATCGTGGTGCCGATCCTCCCCGGCTCGGTGCTCGTGGTCGGCGGCATCCTGGTCTGGGCGATCGTCACGGGCGGTACGCCGGCCTGGCTGGTCTTCGGGGTCGCGACCGCGTTCGTCGTGGTCGGCGCCGTCGTGAAGTACCTCGTCCCCGGCCGCCGGCTCCAGGCGGCCGGCATCCCCGCCTCGACCCAGTGGAGCGGCGTCGCCCTGGGCGTGGTCGGCTTCTTCGTGATCCCGGTCGTCGGGCTGTTCGTCGGCTTCGTGGCCGGCGTCTACCTCGCCGAGCTGCGCCGGGTCGGCTCCCCCCGGGCGTGGCCGTCGACGGTCCACTCGCTCAAGGCGGTCGGCTGGAGCATCGTCATCGAGCTGGTCTTCGCGCTGCTGGCGACCTGGACGTGGGTCGCGGGAGTCGTCCTCACCTGAGCGGACAGGTCAGTCGAGGTAGTCGCGGAGGACCTGCGAGCGCGACGGGTGCCGCAGCTTCGACATGGTCTTGGACTCGATCTGGCGGATGCGCTCGCGGGTGACGCCGTACACCTTGCCGATCTCGTCGAGCGTCTTCGGCTGGCCGTCGGTGAGGCCGAACCGCATGCTCACCACGCCCGCCTCGCGCTCCGAGAGCGTGTCGAGGACGGCGTGCAGCTGCTCCTGGAGCAGCGTGAACGACACGGCGTCGGCCGGAACGATCGCCTCGGAGTCCTCGATGAGGTCGCCGAACTCGGAGTCGCCGTCCTCGCCGAGCGGGGTGTGCAGCGAGATCGGCTCGCGGCCGTACTTCTGGACCTCGATGACCTTCTCGGGGGTCATGTCGAGCTCCTTGGCCAGCTCCTCCGGCGTGGGCTCGCGGCCCAGGTCCTGGAGCATCTGGCGCTGGACGCGGGCCAGCTTGTTGATGACCTCGACCATGTGCACCGGGATGCGGATGGTGCGGGCCTGGTCGGCCATGGCGCGGGTGATCGCCTGCCGGATCCACCAGGTGGCGTACGTCGAGAACTTGTAGCCCTTGGTGTAGTCGAACTTCTCGACCGCCCGGATCAGGCCGAGGTTGCCCTCCTGGATCAGGTCCAGGAACAGCATGCCGCGACCGGTGTAGCGCTTGGCGAGCGAGACGACGAGGCGGAGGTTGGCCTCGAGCAGGTGGTTCTTGGCGCGGCGGCCGTCCTCGGCGATCCACTCCAGCTCCTCGAGGAGCTTCGCGGAGGTCTTGCCGCCCTTGCCGAGCTTCTCCTCCGAGAACAGGCCGGCCTCGATCCGCTTGGCGAGCTCGACCTCCATCTCCGCGTTGAGCAGCGGGACCTTGCCGATCTGCTTGAGGTAGTCCTTGACCGGGTCGGCGGTCGCACCGGCGACCATGACCTGCTGCTCGGGCTCGTCGGTGTCGTCGGCCGCGGAGACGACGAACGACGCCTCCTTCTCGTCCTCCTCGATCGAGGGGTCGGAGGCGACGTCCTTCTCGAACTGCTCGTCGGGCAGGTCGGGCAGCACCTTCTTGCCGTCGGGGCCGACCGCGACCTCGGCCTCGGCGGGCGTCGCCTCGGCGGCCCTCTTCGCCGGGGCCGGTGTCCTCCTGGCCGGCGCGGTGGCCTTCTTGGCCGCCGTCTTCTTGGTGGCGGTCCTGGCCGTGGTCGTCTGCCGCGCGGAGGTCGCGGCGACGGCGCGGGTGGTCGCCGGGATCCGGACCGAGATGCCCAGGGCGCTCAGATGGGCGAGCAGGGCCTTGAGATGCCGTGGCTCCACGGCCGCGTCCGCGCCGGCCTGCCGGACCTCCTCGGGGGTGATGCTGCCCGTGGGGGTGCCTCGCTCGATGAGGGCCACGACGGCAGGGTGCGAAAGCACGTCGGCAGGGAGCAACTTGCGCGCGTTCGAGGACACGAACACCTCTCGTGAAACGACGGTCGAACCAGATCAAGGGCGCGGCCCATCCCGGTGTCGTCAAGAGCCGCGAGAGTCATTCTTGCACGGGCACCCTGAGATCCAGGCAGGTGCCCCGATCCGGGAGACCGGTCTAGGCGTTCGCCCGGGCTGCCGTCTTCTGCTGCTTCTTGTAGTCGCGCACCTTCTGCAGCGACGCCTCGTCCACGACGTCGGCCACCGAGCGGTAGCCCTCCTCGGCGTAGGCGCCCACGGCTGCCGCCCAACCTTCGGGCCGTACGCCGAGCTGCTTGGCCAGCAGCGCCACGAAAATCTGTGCCTTCTGCCTGCCGAACCCGGGCAGCTCCATCACCCGGGCGAGCAGCTCCCTGCCGGTCGTCGCCTCGGTCCACAGGCGCTCGGCGCGGCCGTCGTACCTCTCCTCGACCATGCGGGCCAGCTCCTGGAGGCGGGTCGCCATCGACCCCGGGAACCGGTGGATCGCCGGCGTCGTGCTGCACAGCGCGGCGAACTCGACCGGGTCGGCCGCGGCGATCCGCGCCGGCGCCAGAGTGCCGAACCGGTCCAGGACCTTCGCCGGGCCGCGGAACGCGTGCTCCATCGGGTACTGCTGGTCGAGCATCATCCCGACGAGCAGCGCGAACGGGTCGTCGGTGAGGACCTGGTCGGCGACGGCGTCGCCGGTGATGTGGACGGCCACCGTCAGTCGGCCTTGACCGCCAGCACGGGGCAGTGGGCGTCGAGCAGGACGCGCTGGGCGTTGCTGCCGAGGATCAGCTTGCCGACCGGCGAACGGCGGCGCAGGCCGATCACGATGAGCTCGGCCTCGTTGGCCTCGGCGATGCTGATCAGGTCCTCGGCCGGCTCGAACCCGCGGACCAGCTGGCGCACGTCGAACTCGACGCCGGCTCCCTCGAGCTTCTGCCTCACCGCGTCCATGTCGCGGTCGGCCTGGGTCGAGGTGTTGCCATCGAACTCGCTGCCGCCGCGGTGGGAGTTCACGACGACGAGCTTGGCGTTGCGCAGCCTGGCCTCGTCGACGGCCTTGTTGAGCGCGGCCTCCCCCTCCGGCTTGGGCACGTAGCCCACCACGACGGTCCCCATCGATGCCTCCAGATCCGAGTTCGGACGAGTGCTGCGGTCGCTCTGCACGCTATCCGATCGGCGCGCCGGGCGGCAGCCTGTGGACGGACTCCTACCCCGAACCGGCCGACGGGGAACGCTGGAGCCATGACCGTCCGCACCCTGGCCACCTCGGAGGGCGTCTCGGAGCCCCTCCCCCGAGCACTCGCCGCCGTGCTGCGGCGCGCGACCCTCGACCACCTCCGCGCGGAGTGCCGGCGCGGCTACCCGCCGCTGCTCCACGTCGGCTTCCCCGGCGGCCACGAGGAGGTGTTCGCGCTGCGACCCGGCGATCCGTCCGACCACGCCATCCGCGCCGACGTGCTGGCGGCGATGCTGCAGCGCGTGCGCCGGGTCGCGGGCGCCGTACCCCTCGTCTGGCTGACGCGCGCCGGCCCGCTCGACCTGCAGGACGTCGACGCCGCCTGGCTGTCCTCCGCGCGCACCGCCGCGGGCGAGGCGGGCATCGGGCTCACCATGGTCGTCGTCACCAAGCGCGGGTGGTTCGACCCGCGCAGCGGGGTGCGCCGGGAGTGGAAGCGGCTGCGCGATCGCTCCGGCGGCAACCGCTAAAGAGGTTGCGCCGGTAGGGGGCGCCGTCGCGAGCGTCGCGAGGGGCCTGCGCTGGCAAGGCGCGGTCGCGAAGGCCCTGTGGATCCATCGTCGAGCGGCCGCAACGCGGCCAGGGTGCGTCCATCGCGGCGCGCAGCAGGCGATCACCTACCGGCGGGACCTCTAATCCCAGGTGTGGACCGGCTCGTTGGTGTGCATCCGCTCGCGGTAGTCGCGCAGCGTCTCCCGCAGCGCGTCGAGCCGGGGCTGCCCGCGCCGGGCCGCGTGCATCCGGCGGACGAACCACTCCGCGCCGTTCACGCCGGTCAGGCAGCGCTGCTCGATGATGCCGAGCAGCCGGTCGGCCTCCTCGCCCGAGGCGCCCCACGCCGTGAGGCCCTCGTGGGCCAGCGGGAGCAGCCGGCGCAGGACCAGCTCGGTGGCGCGGACCTGGCCGACGCCGGGCCAGTAGACGTGCGCGTCGATCCCCTGCCGGGCGGCGACGTGGAAGTTCTCCTCGGCGGCGCTGAACGACATCTGCGACCACAGCGGTCGCTCGCTCTCGGCGAGGGTCCGCACGAGGCCGAAGTAGAACGCCGCGTTCGCGATCGTGTCCGCCACCGTCGGCCCGGCGGCGAGCAGCCGGTTCTCGACGCGCAGGTGCGGGATGCCGTGGGCGATGTCGTAGACCGGGCGGTTCCAGCGGTAGATCGTGCCGTTGTGCAGCCGCAGCTCGGGCAGCGCCGGAGTGTCGCCGCGCTCGAGCACCTCGAGCGGGTCCTCGTCGTCGGTGACCGGCAGCAGCGCCGGGAAGAACCGGACGTTCTCCTCGAACAGGTCGAAGACCGAGGTGATCCACCGCTCCCCGAACCACACCCGCGGCCGCACGCCCTGCGCCTTGAGCTCCTCGCTGCGGGTGTCGGTGGCCTGCTCGAACAGCGGGATCCGGGTCTCGCGCCAGAGCTCCTTGCCGAGGAGGTACGGCGCGTTGGCGGCGAGCGCGACCTGGACCGCGGCGATCGCCTGGGAGGCGTTCCAGTACTCGGCGAACTGATCGGGCGAGGTCTGCACGTGGAACTGGGTGCTGGTGCAGGCTGCCTCGGGCACGATGGAGTCCGCGGTCGTGCGGAGGCGCTCGGCGCCGTCGATCGAGATCGTGATGTCCTCGCCGCGGGCGTTGAGGATCTGCTCGCTGAGCAGCTTGTAGCGCGGGTTCGCGCTGAGCGAGTCCGGGCCCATGTGCCCCTCGGCGAGCGTCGGCAGGATGCCGATCATCACCATGTGGGCGCCAACCCTGGCCGACCTCTCCTCCGCGTCGTTGAGGCTGCGCCGCAGGTCGTCCTCGAACGTGGTCAGCCCGCCCTCGCGGATCTTGGCCGGCGGGACGTTGATCTCGATGTTGAACTGGCCGAGCTCGGTCTGGAAGTCCGGGTCGGCGATCGCCTCGAGCGCCTCGGCGTTCTTCAGCGCCGGGTCGCCGCGGTCGTCGACCAGGTTGAGCTCGACCTCGAGCCCGGTCATCGGGTCGTCGGTGTCGAAGCGGGCCTCGCGCAGCATCCGGGCGAACACGTCGAGGTTGCGCCGCACCTTCTCGCGGTGACGCGTGCGGTCGGCGCGGGAGAACTCCTGAGCTTCCACCTCTTCGCCCATGGCGAGACTGTAGGGCCTGGGCGGGCGCCGGGGCACGGCCCCGGTCCGCGCTCACCGGACCTCCTCCCAGGCCGCGGGCGGCACCGCTTCGGCGAGCACCCGGGCGACGAGCTGTCCGAGCGGATGGCCGGTGTCGACCTCGAGGCAGCGGTCGAGCGCGCACCACGCCAGCGCACCGTGTCCCGCCTGCCACGCCGCGAGCGCCAGCAGGGCGGCCGGGGCGGGCACGAGCGGGTCGGGGGCGCGGCGTACGACGTCGGTCCAGAAGGCGACGTGCGCAGGCGCCGTCCGCCGGCTCAGCCCGCACCAGGCCGCGTCGCGCAGGTGCGGGTCGAGCAGCGCACGCAGCAGCGCCGCCACCTCGGCGTCGCCGGGTGGCGAGCCGGCGGTGACCAGGCCGGTGATCCACCCCGGGTCGGGCGGGTCCCCGGAGAGCCCGGCGAGCGCCGCCACGACGCCCGCGACCCGGTCGGGCTGGCGGGCGACCTCCGCGCGCAGCTCGGCGCGGGAGCCGTGCAGCACCCGCCCGTCGAGCACGGCGCGGGCGCTGAACGGGTGCGCGGCCAGGTCGTAGGGCACGCCGGGTCCCCGGTCCCCGGCGGGCCACCACCGCTCGCCGTCGGCACGCAGCACGTCGAGCACCTCCACCCCGGCCCGGGAGAACTCGCCGGACAGGCACCGGGCCGCCCGGCGGGCCAGCCGGGCGTCGCCGGTGTAGACGACGAACAGCACCTGCGGGACCCGGTGGCGCAGCACCGGGTCGAGCAGGCAGTCGACGACGCCGGGCAGCTGCGAGGGTCCGGGCGGCAGGTCCACCCGGGCGTGGAACGGGTAGCCGGCGCCGAAGGTCAGCATCGCGACGGACTCGGTCGGCACGAACCCGAGGGCCACGGGGACGACGGCCAGCACGTCCTCGGGGGTGCGCGCGGTGAAGGTCAGCGGGGGCTGGGAGGTGGGTGCGGTCATGCCACGACGGTCCCCGGACGGACGGACATCCGGGGCGGCGACCGGACCGGGCTGTGGGGAGACGTGCGGGAAGGTCCGCCTGTGGAGGATCCGCGGGCCGTCGGCGCCGGGAGGTACCGTGCGCGCGTGCGAGCGGTTGCGTCGGTCCTCCACCTGGACCTGGACGCGTTCTTCGCGGCGGTCGAGCAGCGCGACAAGCCGTCCCTGCGCGGGAAGCCGGTCGTCGTCGGCGGGGTCGGCGGCCGCGGTGTGGTGGCGACGGCGTCGTACGAGGCGCGGGCGTTCGGCGTCCGCTCGGCCATGTCGACGCGGGAGGCGCGGGCGCGGTGCCCGCACGCGGCGTTCCTGACCGGCCGGTTCCACGCCTACCGCGAGACCAGCAAGCGGGTCATGGACCTGCTCCGGGCGGCCTCGCCACTCGTCGAGCCGCTGTCGCTGGACGAGGCGTTCGTGGACCTGGCCGCCGCGGACCTGCCCGACCTGGAGGTGGCGACCGTGACGGCGTACGCCGAGCAGCTGCGCGCCCGGGTGGTCGAGGTGACCGGGGGGCTGACCGCGTCGGTCGGCCTCGCCACTTCGAAGTTCGTCGCCAAGGTGGCCAGCGACCTCGACAAGCCCGACGGCCTCGTGGTGGTCCCGCCCGGCACCGAGCGCGACCTGCTGCGGCCCATGGACGTGCGGGTCATCCCCAGCGTCGGTCCGGCCACCGCCGAGCGGCTGCGCCGCGTGGGGATCCACACGGTGGCCGAGCTCGAGACCGCCGGTGAGGAGGAGCTGGTGCGCCTGCTCGGCCGGGCCAACGGCACCTGGCTCTTCCACCTCGCCCGTGCCGAGGACGACCGCCCGGTGGTCCCGGAGCGCGAGGCGAAGTCGGTGAGCGCCGAGGGTACCTACGACACCGACCTCACCGACCGGTTGCTGATGGAGAGCCTGCTGACCCGCCAGGCGAACGACGTCGCCGGCCGGCTGGCCAAGCACGGCCTGTCCGGCCGCACGATCTCGATCAAGGTGCGGCTGCACGACTTCACCACGCTGAGCCGCTCGACCACGCTCGGCTCCCCCACCGACAGCGCCGCCGTCATCGCCCGGCTCGCACGGGCGCTGCTCGCCGATCTCGACACCTCCGGTGGCGTGCGCCTGCTCGGCGTCGGCGTCTCCGGCCTCGCCGACTGGGTGCAGGAGGACCTCTTCGGCGACGCCACCGAGGACGAGGAGTCCGAGCCGCTGCCCGAGGTCGAGGTCCCGCACCACTCCCGCCGCACCTGGGCGCCCGGGATGGACGTCGAGCACACCGGGCACGGCCGCGGCTGGGTGTGGGGCGCCGGCCGCGGCGTGGTGACCGTGCGCTTCGAGACGGCCGAGTCCCCCGCCGGGCCGGTGCGGTCCTTCCGGGAGGACGACCCCGACCTCAGCGCGTGGCGGCCGCCGGAGCCGGCCGAGGACGCAGGCTGAACCGCACGGCGTCCCCCGGCCGCAGCTGCGCGCACTGCCAGAGGTCGTCGGCCTCCACGACGCCGATCACCGGGTAGCCGCCGGTCGGCGGGTGGTCGGCGAGGAGCACCACCGGCTGCCCGTTCGGCGGCACCTGCACCGCGCCGAGGACCATGCCCTCCGAGGCCAGCTCTGTGTCCCGGGTACGCCGGAGGGCCGGCCCCTCCAGGCGGAGCCCGACCCGGTTGGAGTCGGCGTCAACCGCCCAGGCCGCGGCGCAGAGCACGTCGAGCGCGTCGGCGGCGAACCAGTCGTCACGGGGGCCGGGCACCAGCCGCAGGTCTCCGGGCCGCGGCGTGCGCGGAGTGTCGACCGGCCGCGGCTCCCCCGGCGGGCCGACCGGCAGCGTCGTCCCGGCCTCGACCCGCGGCGGGCCGACCCACGCGAGCGTGTCGGTCGAGCGCGAGCCGAGCACCGGCGGCACGTCGATCCCGCCGGCGACGGCGACGTAGGAGCGCACCCCGGCCACGGGGGTGCCCAGGCGCAGGACCGCGCCGGCCGGCAGCCACTCGGGCCGCGCGTGGCCGCGCGGGGTCCCGTCGACGGTGACCGGCGCCGGGGCGCCGGTCACCGCGACCCAGCACCCGGTGTCGCTCCGGATCGTCAGCCCGCCGAGCAGCACCTCCAGCACAGCGGTGGCCGCGTCGTTGCCGACGAGCCGGTTCGCGAGCGCCGCCGCGGGCGGGTCGAGCGCGCCCGCCCGCGGCACGCCGAGGTGCGCGAGCCCGGTCCGGCCGCGGTCCTGGACGGTGACGAGTGGACCGGTCTCGACGATCGTGATCATCGCGCCACGAACCGCACGCGCGTGCCGGGCGCCAGCAGCGCCGGCCGCTCCCGGTCCTGGTCCCACAGCACCGCGTCGGTGCGGCCGAGCAGCCGCCAGCCGCCCGGCGACGGCGTCGGGTAGACACCGCACCAGGTCCCCGCGAGGCCGACCGACCCGGCCCGCACCCGGGGCCGCGGCGACTCCAGCCGGGGTACGGCGCGGTCGTCGGGCAGCCCGGCCAGGTAGGAGAATCCGGGCGCGAACCCACAGAACTCGGCGACGTACTCGATCTCCGTGTGCCGCCGCACCACGCCGTCGACGTCGGTGCCCCACGCGGACGCGACGAAGGCGAGGTCCGGGCCGTCGTAGGCGACCGGGATCTCGACCAGGTCGCCCGCCGGCGATGTTGCGGTTGGTGACCAATCCGCAAGGGTCGCCGACACGGCCGACAGGTCGGTGACGCCGTCGAAGAGCACCGTCTCGGCGGCCGGCACGATCTCCTCGGCGGCGACCCGGCCGCGGGCCCAGGTGGCCAGCGCGAGCGCGGTCGCGGCGTCGCCGACCTCGGCGAGGGCCGCGCGCGAGCCGACCGGGCGGAGCTCCATGGGCGCCAGTCTGGCGGCTGCCGCGGCGGAAATGGGTGAAGGCCCCCCGGTGGTATGAGCACCAGGGGGCCTTCGGCTCTGACCGGAAACGGTGACGCCCGGTCGATCCGACCCTCGCTCCGACCCCGCCGTCCCCGTCACCGGGCCGACGCCGCGAGTTGCCTCGCGGAGCGGATCCTCGCTCCTGTCCGATCCCCGATCCCGCCTTGCGGCGGTCTCGGTAGGCAGAGTTCTACGTGGCGCGGGTCACACCCCGCAAGGGCCTCCCGGGAACCCACAGTCTTGTCCACAGCAGGTGCGCCCTCATCCACCACACGAGTGCACAGTGCACAGGGACCGGTCCAGACCTGTGGACTCAGCCGAACGGGCGGAGCTCCAGCCCCGCGTCCTCCAGTGCCCGGCGTACGGCGGTCGCGTGCTCGACCGCGCCCGGCGAGTCGCCGTGCAGGCAGAGCGAGTCGACGGTCCCGGCCAGCGCGAGCGCCTGGGCGACGATCGCGTCCTCGGTCTCGACCAGGGCGCCCGGCTGCGAGCGCGGCACCAGCCGGCCGTCCACGGTGTACCCGCGGTCCGGGAACCCCTCGCGGAACACGCCCCGGCCGGCCTCCCGCGCCCGGGTCAGCAGCACGCCGGGCAGGCCGAGCAGGGGCAGGCCGCCGGATCCCGCGAGGACCGCCGCGGCCTGCTCCTCGTCGTCGAGGACCCGGTGGTAGAGCGCGCCGTGCGGCTTGAGGTACCGGACCGTCGTACCGGCCTCGCGCGCGAGCGTCGCGAGGATCCCGACCTGGTCGGCGACCTGCTCGCGGAGCACCTCGAAGGGGACGTCGCGGGCCACGCGGCCGAAGCCCTCCCGGTCGGCGTAGGACACCTGCGCCCCCACCGCGACCCCGCGCTCGGCGGCCTCGGCGCACACCGCGCGCATGATCGCGGGCGTGCCCGCGTGGTAGCCGCAGGCGACGTTCGCGCTGGTCACGACCGCGAGCAGCGCCGCGTCGTCGGTGACCTCCTCGCCGAGGTCGGCGTTCAGGTCGATGCGCGCCATGGGCACGACGCTATCGTCGCCGCCATGCAGCCCCCTATCGCCGACCGGCGACCGACCAGCGCCGAGATCCACGGCCGGACCCGCACCGACGACTACGAGTGGCTGCGCGAGAAGGACTCGCCGGACGTCACGGCGTATCTGGAGGCCGAGAACGCCTACACGCAGGAGCGCACCGCCCACCTGGCCGGCCTGCGACAGACGATCTTCGAGGAGATCAAAGCCCGCACCCGCGAGACCGACCTCTCCGTGCCCACCCGCAACCGCGACTACTGGTACTACGGGCGCTCCTTCGAAGGCAGGGAGTACGGCGCCAGCTGCCGCGTCCCCGTCACCGATCCGGACGACTGGACGCCGCCGCAGCCGGCGGAGGACACCGCGCCCGACCGGCCCGCGCTGCCCGGCGAGCAGGTGCTGCTCGACCTGAACGCGCTGGCCGACGGGCACGAGTACTTCTCGCTCGGCGGGTCGTCGGTCAGCCCGGACACGAGCCTGCTCGCCTACTCCACCGACGTGGTCGGCGACGAGCGGTACACGATCCGGGTCGTGGACCTCGCGACCGGCGAACTGCTCGGCGATGAGATCGCCGGCGTCCTCGGCGGCGCGACCTGGGAGCGCGACAGCGGCGCCTTCTACTACACGACCGTCGACGAGACCTGGCGCGCCGACAAGATCTGGCGGCACCGGCTCGGCACCCCCCAGGCCGACGACGAGCTGGTCCACCACGAGGAGGACGGCCGGTTCTGGGTCGGCGTCGGCCGCACCCGCAGCGACCGGTTCATCGTGGTCGCCAGCGGCTCCAAGACGACCTCGGAGTACCGCTTCCTCGACGCCGACTCCCCCGACCTCGGGCTCCGGCTGTTCTCCGAGCGGCGCGAGGGCGTGGAGTACTCCCTCGACCACGCCGCCCTCGCCGGCGAGGACGTGTTCCTCGTCCTGCACAACCACACCGGCGCCGACTTCGAGCTGGCGACCGCGCCGGTGGCGCCGACCCCGCCGGAGGACTGGGCGCCGCTGATCGCCCACGACCCCTCCGTACGCCTCGAGGACGTAGACGCCTTCGCCGGCCACCTCGTCGTGCACCAGCGCAGCGACGGGCTCACCCAGCTGCGGATCCTCGAGCTCGGGCCGGACGGCGTGGGCGACGACTACCTCGTCGAGTTCGACCACGAGGTCTACACGGTCGGGTCGGCCGGCAACCCGGGCTTCCACCAGCCTGTGGTGCGGCTCGGCTACACGACGATGGCGGTGCCCTCGTCGGTCTACGACTACGACGTCCGCACCCGCGAGCTCACGCTGCTGCGGCAGGCGCCGGTGCTCGGCGGCTACGACGCGGGAGACTACGAGGAGCACCGGGTCTGGGCGACCGCGCCCGACGGCGAGCGGGTGCCGGTCTCGCTGGTCGCCCGCCGGGGCCGCACCGGGCCGGTGCCCCTCCTGCTCTACGGGTACGGCGCCTACGAGACCTCGATCGACCCGTACTTCTCGATCGCGCGGCTCTCCCTGCTCGACCGCGGCGGCGCCTTCGCGATCGCGCACGTGCGCGGCGGCGGCGAGATGGGGCGCCGGTGGTACGACGGCGGCAAGCTGCTCGCCAAGCAGAGCTCCTTCTCCGACTTCGTCGCCTGCGCGCGCCACCTCGTCGACACCGGCTGGACGACCCCGGACGTGCTGGTCGCCGAGGGTGCCAGCGCCGGCGGCCTGCTCATGGGCGCGGTCGCCAACCAGGCGCCGGAACTGTTCGCCGGTGTCGTCGCGGGCGTGCCGTTCGTGGACGCGCTGACGACGATGCTGGACGCGACGCTGCCGCTGACCGTGACCGAGTACGACGAGTGGGGCAACCCCGAGGCGGACGCCGAGGTCTACGAGTACCTGGCGTCGTACGCGCCGTACGACAACGTCGGTGCCGTCGACTACCCGCCGATCCTGGCGGAGACCTCGCTCCACGACACCCGGGTGCTCTACGTCGAGCCCGCCAAGTGGGTGGCCCGGCTGCGGGCGACGGCGACCGGGCGGCGGGACTTCCTGCTGCGGACCGAGATGGCGGCCGGGCACGGCGGCGTGTCCGGGCGGTACAAGTCGTGGCACGACCGGGCGTTCTCGCTCGCGTGGATGCTCGACCGGATGGGACTGGCCTGAGCGTCGGCCTGAGATTTCTCTGAAAGTTGCTCCGGGAGGCAACTCGGCGGGCCGCTCACACGTCGTTCCGGGTACCTGGTCCCCGAGGTTTGGCCAGGGAATCCGCTGGTCACCGGGGACGTTGTACAGCACGTGTGGCGGCGCAGCGGCGCCGTCCACCGGGAGAAGAGGAGGGCGTCCCATGGCAACACGTACTGCACCCGGCCGGACCCGCGAGATCGAGGGCCGCGACAGCGTCGGCCTGTACCTCGACGAGATCGCCCGCAACCCCCTCCTCGACGCCGCCGCCGAGGTGGAGCTCTCCAAGACGATCGAGGCCGGCCTGATGGCCGAGCACCTCCTCGCGGAGGGCCGCGTGGGCCGGCGCAAGGGCGGAGCCCCGATGACGGCCACGCAGGAGGAGCTGGAGTGGCTGGCCGAGGAGGGCCGCAAGGCCGTCGACACGTTCATCACCGCCAACCTGCGCCTGGTCGTCTCGATCGCGCGGAAGTACGGGCGGGCGCAGATGCCGATGCTCGACCTGATCCAGGAGGGCAACACCGGCCTGATCCGGGCGGTCGAGAAGTTCGACTACACCAAGGGCTACAAGTTCTCGACCTACGCGACGTGGTGGGTCCGCCAGGCGATCACCCGCGGCATCGCGCAGCAGGCCCGCGTCGTACGCCTCCCCGTGCACGTCGTCGAGGAGCTCAACCAGGTCGGCGGCGCACGCCGCACCCTGGAGCGGCAGCTGGGCCGCGACCCCGAGCCGCAGGAGATCGCCGCCGAGCTCGGCATGGATGTCGACCGGGTCCTCGACCTGATGGCGTGGGGCCGCGAGCACGTCTCGCTGGACACCCCCGTCGACGAGGACGGCGACACCTCGCTGGGCGACCTGATGGCCCAGGAGTCCTCGCCGGGCCCGGACCTCACCGTCCTCGACGTCGAGGCGCGCGAGCGGCTCAACGCCCTGGTCGGCCAGCTCGACGAGCGCGCCGCGGACATCATCCGCTCCCGCTACGGCCTGGTCGACGGCCGCCAGCACAAGCTCGCCGACATCGGCGCCAAGCACGGCATCTCCGCCGAGCGGGTCCGCCAGCTCGAGCGCGAGGCCCTGCAGAAGCTGCGCCGCCTCGGCGACCCGGACCTCGCCGCCTGACCCGCTGCCCGGATCTGGCCCGGTCCATCCCAGACCGCTCGACCCGCTCGTCCCCTCAACGAGCGGGTCGAGACCATTTTCCGGGCTGTCGGGATCCCCGGCTGACCGGGGATCCCTGACGTTGTCAGGGGTTGCAACGGCCGACAACCTCAGGTTTCACCGGCTGACCGGGGATCCCTGCGCCCCACCTCCCGTCAGAGCGACGAGCTCGGCGTAGACCTCCTCGACGCGGGCACGGAGGTCGGCGCGGGTGCCGGTGTTGACGATCAGGTGGGTGGCGATGGCTCGGCGCTGGTCGGGGGGCGCCTGGGCGGCGATGCGGGACTCGGCGTCGGTGCGGGTCCAGCCGCGGTCGCGGAGCATCCGCTCGACCTGGAGCTCGACCGGCGTCTCGACGACGATGACGGCGTCGAAGGTGTCGGCCCGGCCGGACTCGGCGAGCAGCGGGATGTCGTGGACGACGAGGCCGTCCTCCGGGGCGGCGGCCTCCAACTCGGCGTACCGCTCGAAGACCAGCGGGTGCACGATCCCCTCGAGCCGCTTGCGCAGCGCCTCGTCGTTGAACACGATCCGGGCGAGCCGGGGCCGGTCCAAGTCGCCGGACGACGTCAGGATCTCGGGCCCGAACGCCTCGACCACCTGCGCCAGGCCGGGCGTGCCCTTCTCCACCACCTCGCGGGCGAGCTGGTCGCCGTCGATGACGGTCGCGCCCAGCTCGGCCAGGATCGTGGAGACGGTGCTCTTGCCCGAGGCGATGCCCCCGGTCAGTCCGACGCGCATGCGGACAGGCTAGAGGTCGCCCGTCGGCATCCGTGGTCGGGCGTACGCCGGCCTTCTCCGCCGGCCGTGCGTCGAATCGAGCTACGCGGCGAGCGTCGTGCGCTGGATGTGTCGGAGCCGCTTCCTGAGCCGCTTGAACTGCCGCCGCTGCTGCGGCGTCATCCGCCTCGGGCGGAAGGCGAGGTTGCGGCGCTCGAGCGGATCCTTCTTCAGGTCGTACATCTCCCACTGCTCCGGCTTCTTGCCGGAGGCGTCGTAGTAGCGCGCCAGCTTCCAGCGCCGCTCCCGGATCGCGACGATCCGGTTCGGCGCCGGGACGTAGGGGCCGCGGGCCTGGCCGGACTGCCAGTCGTCGAAGGTGAAGACCACGTGGTCCTGCGTCGGGCGCGGATCCCGGGCGAGCACATGGCGCGAGTAGTCGATCCCGGCCCAGTCCCGGCTGCGCGCCTCCGCCGGCGCGTCCACCAGACTGGCCAGCGTCGGGAGCAGGTCGACGTGCGAGACCAGCTTGTACGACGTCCGCTTCTCCGGGAACAGCTCGGGGTTGGAGAAGACCAGCGGCATGTGGATGGTCTCCTCGTAGGCGTTGAAGCTCTTCTGCCGCATGTTGTGGGCCAGCGCCATCTCGCCGTGGTCGGAGGTCCGGACGACGAGCGTGTCGGCGAGCCGGCCGGTGTCCTCGAGCGCGTCCAGGATCGCGACCAGGTGGCTGTCGGCCAGCTTGAGCAGGTTGCCGTAGAAGTTCACGTAGTTCAGCTTCGTCTCCCGCGTGGGGAGCGGCCCGGAGGCGCCGAACAGCTTCGCGAACTGCGCCTGGCACCTCGGCTTGGTGGACAGGTCCTCGTCGTAGGTCACCGGCAGCCCGATGTCGCCCTCGAGCCAGCTCGGGTCGTACCCCGCCTCGATGTACTTCGGCGTGGTCTGGTTCGGCGGCCCCGGGTAGAACAGCACGTCGTGCGGGTTGACCAGCGACACGACCAGGCACCACGGCCGGGTCGCGTCCGCGCGATCGTTGATGAACTTCAAGACGCCCTCGGCACCGTCCTCGGCGTCGCCGTCGGCGTTCAGGTAGCGGCCGTCGTGGTCGACGACGCCGCCACCGGCCTCGCTGATGTCCTGGTTGGCACCGCCGTCCGGCGAGTTCCAGCGGGTGAACCCGTAGCGCGCCAGGTCCTCGGGCGACCAGTCGCTGCCACCGGCCACCGGCTTGGACAGATGCCACTTGCCCTTGTAGACGACCTCGTAGCCGGCCGCCGACATCACCGTGGCGAGGTTGGTCAGGTCGGGCGAGAGCTCGACCTGCGGATAGTCCTCGGCCGGCATGTCCAGCTCGAGGGTGTACTTCACGCCGTGCTGCGCCGGGTAGAGCCCGGTGAACAGCGTCGCCCGCGACGGCGAGCACATCGCGGTGTTGGAGAAGGCGTTCTCGAAGCTGACGCCGTTCTCCTTGAGCCGGGTCAGGCCGGGGAGGTTCTCCTGCTCCCAGCCGGCCGGGAAGTGCCTGGTCCGACGCTGCTGGTCGGTGATGAAGATCAAGATGTTCTTCCCGGCGGCCGACCCGGGCGCCGCAGCGGCGGCCCCGGCCGCCTGGTCCGGCAGGGCCGCGCCCACCGCGATCGCGGGCGGCGTCGCCGCCGCGGTCTCCAACAGTCGTCGTCTGGTGATCACGTCTCGCACCCTAGGACGCGGCACGCCGTCCCGGGGCGGAAACCGACCACGGAAAAGGGGGGTTGACCCGCACCGTGGTGCGGATCAACCCCCCTTCCCGGGAGGAAGCAGGCTCAGTTGCTGCCGGTCAGCTTCTCCCGCAGCGCCTGGAGCGCCTCGTCGGAGGCCAGCGAGCCGCTGGTGTCGGGCGCCGCGGCGGCCGAGGAGTACGACGTGGCCTCGCCGGCCTCGACCTCGGCCTTGGCGGCCTCGGCCTGCTGCTTGACGTGGGCCTCCCAGCGGGCGTGCGCCTTGGCGTACTGGTCCTCCCAGATCGCGCGCTGCTCGTCGAAGCCCTCGAGCCACTCGCCGGTCTCCGGGTCGAAGCCCTCGGGGTAGACGTAGTTGCCCTGCTCGTCGTAGGTGGCCGTCATGCCGTACAGCGTCGGGTCGAAGTCCTCGACGTCGGCCGCGGTCGCGGTCTCGTTGGCCTGCTTGAGCGACAGCGAGATCCGGCGACGCTCGAGGTCGATGTCGATGATCTTGACCATGACGTCGTCGTTGACCTGGACCACCTGCTCGGGGATCTCGACGTGCCGCTCGGCGAGCTCGGAGATGTGCACCAGGCCCTCGATGCCCTCCTCGACGCGGACGAACGCGCCGAACGGCACCAGCTTGGTGACCTTGCCCGGGACGATCTGGCCGATCTGGTGGGTGCGGGCGAAGTGCTGCCACGGGTCCTCCTGCGTCGCCTTCAGCGACAGGGAGACCCGCTCGCGGTCCATGTCCACGTCGAGGACCTCGACGGTGACCTCGTCGCCGACGGCGACGACCTCGGAGGGGTGGTCGATGTGCTTCCAGGAGAGCTCCGAGACGTGGACGAGACCGTCGACGCCGCCGAGGTCCACGAACGCGCCGAAGTTGACGATCGAGGACACGACGCCCTTGCGGATCTGGCCCTTCTGGAGCTGGGTGAGGAAGCCGTGGCGGACCTCGGACTGGGTCTGCTCGAGCCACGCGCGACGCGACAGGACGACGTTGTTGCGGTTCTTGTCGAGCTCGATGATCTTCGCCTCGAGCGTCTGGCCGACGTACGGCTGCAGGTCGCGGACGCGGCGCATCTCAACGAGGGAGGCCGGCAGGAAGCCGCGCAGGCCGATGTCGAGGATCAGGCCGCCCTTGACGACCTCGATGACGGTGCCCTCGACGACGCCGTCCTCCTCCTTGACCTGCTCGATGGTGCCCCAGGCGCGCTCGTACTGGGCGCGCTTCTTGGACAGGATCAGGCGGCCTTCCTTGTCCTCCTTCTGGAGGACCAGGGCCTCGACCTTGTCGCCGACCTCGACGACCTCGTTGGGGTCGACGTCGTGCTTGATCGACAGCTCACGCGAGGGGATGACGCCCTCGGTCTTGTAGCCGATGTCGAGCAGGACCTCGTCCCGGTCGACCTTGACGATGGTGCCATCCACGATGTCGCCGTCGTTGAAGTACTTGATGGTCTCGTCGATCGCGGCGAGGAAGTCCTCCTCCGACCCGATGTCGTTGACCGCGACCTGCGGCGCATCGGTGATGTCGGGGAGGGTCGAGATGCTGCTCGTCATAAGGGAGGTGTGTCCTTGGATGGATGGAGTCGTGCGGGCACGTCGAAAGCCTCGTTTCACTACCGAACCCATCCGGACCAGCTGGCGGTGGTGAGATAGCGAGCACGGATCCGCTCTGTCTGGGACCTGGGCAGACCTCCGGCGCAACCTAGAGCCTACGCGGGGCGCGCGAGGTACGTCCAACCGCCGTCGCCAGTCGGACGTCGGGTGGATGCGGGCTACGCTCGCGCCCGTGGAGAACCATCCCCCGGTGCGGGTCGAGCGCCGGCCGGTGAGCGAGGAGGAGTCCCGCCGGGCCAACGGCCCGGACTGGGACCGCTACGCCGACGAGTACCAGGCCACCCACGGCGAGTTCCTCGGCGACGTCGGCTTCGTGTGGGGCCCCGAGGGCCTGACCGAGCAGGAGGCCGGCGTACTCGGGGACCTCGCCGGCAGGGACGTGCTCGAGGTCGGGTCGGGCGCCGGGCAGTGCTCGCGCTGGATCCGCTCCCGGGGCGGCCGGGCCTACGGGCTGGACCTCTCGCACCGCCAGCTCCAGCACTCGCTGCGCATCGACGCGGACTCGGGCATCGCCGTCCCGTCGGTGCTCGGCACCGCGACCGCGCTGCCGTTCGCCGACGACAGCTTCGACGTCGTGTTCTCGTCCTTCGGGGCGCTGCAGTTCGTCGGCGAGCTCGGCGTGGCGGTCGCGGAGACAGCTCGCGTGCTGCGCCGGGGCGGCCGCTACGCCTTCTCGATCACCCACCCCACCCGGTGGATGTTCCCCGACGACCCCTCCGAGGAGGGGCTGGTGGCGAGCCAGTCCTACTGGGACCGGACGCCGTACGTCGAGGTCGACGACGCCACGGGTGTCGTGTCGTACGTCGAGCACCACCGCACGCTCGGCGACTGGGTCGCGCTGCTGGCCGGCCACGGCTTCGTGATCACCGACCTGCTCGAGCCGGAGTGGCCCGCGGACCACGACCGGGTCTGGGGCGGCTGGTCCGCGACCCGCGGACGGCTCACCCCCGGGACCGCGGTCTTCGGCTGCCGGCTCGGCTGACGCCGTACCGGAGGTCAGGCGTCGGCGAGCTCCTTCTCCCGCTCCGACGCGGAGCCGTTGCGGCGGGCGCCGAGGAGCAGCACGCCGCCGGCGACCACGCAGAGGCCGCCGCCGACGAAGCCGACGACCGGGAGCCAGAACGTCACGATGCTCAGCAGCAGCATGTTCGCCTTGGCGTCGTCCGCGAACGCCTGCTGCTGGTCCTCGGTGAAGCCGATCTTGAGGTCGAGCACCTGGGTGCCGTCCTCGAGGTAGCGCTGCTGGTCCTGGGTCTGCTCCTGGATGGCGCCGGTCTTGGGCTCGACCCAGATCTCGATCGTGTTGTCGTAGGTGCCCGGGGTGCCCTGGGCGATCTCGATCGGCGCGTTGCCGATCGTGATCGTGTAGACGTAGACGTCCACGCCGAGCAGGCTGTCGGTGCGGGTGTAGACCGCCGGCCAGACCTGGCCGGTGGCGTCGTCCCAGTAGTCGTAGTCCTTCTTCTCCGAGTCGAAGGGCCACTTGTTGACCAGGCCCTCGTGCGGAACGGCGTCGGCGGGGAGCCCCGCGAAGTCGGCCACGGCCTCGGCGGTGACGCGGTCGGTCGCGAACACGTCGGTGTCGGCGCTGACCAGCCGTGGGTCCTTGCCGTCGACGCAGTCGGGGGCGTCGTCGATGTCGATGACGACGCAGGAGGTCTGGACCCACACGGCGACGTCGTCGGTGGAGGCGTTGGAGTCGGTCTTGGTGATGCTCTGGACCTTGACCGGGTTCTCGACCAGCTCGCCGGTCTCGACGTCGATCTTCTTGACGACGCCGTCGAGGCTGGTGAACTGCTCGACGTCGAGCGGGGTCTTCTTCACCACGCCCGGAGCCCACGTGGTCGCGATGATGCCCGCGACGAGCAGGAACGCGCCGAGCCCGAGCAGCACGAAACCGAAGACCTTGCGCTTCACTGACGCCTCCCAAGCATCCGTTAGGTTGCGCGCACGCTAGCACTACTCGCGGGTATCAGTGCGGCATCCGTCACACCCGTGACCGAAAATTGTCCGGGCGCCCGGATACAGTCCGACCGTGAGCGAGCGTCCCACCGGAGACGAGCTGCCGAGGATCTACCGCAACCGCTTCGACGAGCGCGATCTCGCCAGCAAGCGGGTCCTGTGGCGGGTGCTCGTCGACGACGTCTTCCAGCGCTACGTCCCGGAGCACGGCACCGTGGTCGACCTCGGCGCCGGGAGCTGCGAGTTCGTGAACGCCGTCCGGGCGGGCCGGCGCGTCGCCGTCGACCTCAACCCCGACACCGCCGCGCACGCCGAGGCCGGGGTCGAGGTGCTGACCACCCGATCCGACCAGCTCGGCGACCTCGCCGACGGCGCCGTCGACACCGTGTTCACCTCGAACTTCTTCGAGCACCTGCCGACCAAGGCCGAGCTGATGGCCACCCTCGCCGAGTGCCGACGGATCACCCGCCCCGGTGGCCGCCTCGTGGTGCTGATGCCGAACATCCGCCATCTGGGCGGCCGGTACTGGGACTACCTCGACCACCACCTGCCGCTCACCGACCGCAGCCTCGCCGAGGCGCTGGAGCTCTCCGGCTTCGACGTCGAGGAGCGGATCGGCCGGTTCCTGCCCTACACCGTGAAGGACGCCCGGTTCGAGGTCCGCCCGTTCATGGTGCGCGGCTACTTGCGCTGCCGCCCGGCGTGGTGGATCCTCGGCAGGCAGATGCTCGTGGTGGGCCGCCGGCGCTGAGCCGGTATCAGATTCAGATCAGGCCGTCCGCCATCGCCTGCGCCACCCACGGGACGACGACGTCGAGCATCTCGTCCAGCGAGGTGGCCGCGGTGAAGCCGAGCACCTGCGTGGCCTTGGAGACGTCGGGGACCCGGCGCTGGACGTCGTGCTCGAACGGCTCGTCGTTCACCACCGCGAACGGCCGCTCGGGTCCGTGGACCTTGCGCCAGATCGCCTCGGCGAGCTCGAGCACCGTCGTCGACTCGGCCGTCGAGAGGTTGAAGTCCTCGTTGAGCGCGGCGTCGGACTCCATCGCGGTCACGATGCCGCGCGCCAGGTCCGCGCCGTAGGTGTAGTGCCGCACCTGCAGACCGTCGCCGAGCACGTGCAGCGGGTCCTGCCCCTTGAGCACCTTCTGGATCAGGTCGGGGACCACGTGGCTCATCGCGAGCCTGATGTTGCCGCTGGGGATCTCCACGTCGCCGAGGGCGCGCCCCTCCCCCACGCCGACGCAGTTGAACGGCCGCACGATCGTGTAGGGCAGCCGGTACTGGTCCCAGGCGGCGCGGGCGAAGTACTCCACCGCGAGCTTCTGGAAGCCGTAGGACGACAGCGGCGGCGGGACCTCGCGCTCGTCGCCCTCCTTCGACGGCCAGCGGTCGGTCGACTCGAACACCATCGAGGAGCTGAGGTAGGTGACCTTCCTCAGCCGGCCGCCTGCCAACGCCCTGATCGCGGTGTCGCAGGTGGCGGCGGTGATCCGCTCGTTGGCCGCGAGCAGGTCGTAGGGGTAGGCGTGGAAGTAGGAGATGCCGCCGATGAGCGCGGCGCCCGCGACCAGGTGGTCGCAGTCGGCGATCAGCTCCGCCATCAGATCCAGGTCGCGCACGTCGCCCTCGACGAAGCGGTACGCCGGGTGGCCGTCGTAGGACTTCGCCACCGGGCCGTACTTCGAGTAGTCGTCGACGCCGGTCACCGAGTACCCGCGCCGGAGCAGCTCCTCCACGACGTACCCGCCGATGAAGCCCGCCGACCCGGTGACCAGCACCCGCCGACCCGAACCGTCGCTCACGACCGCCCCCTCCCCTCGTTGCGGGCGGCGATTCTCGCACCCTCCGCGCGCACCTGCTCGACCGTCAGCTCCGGCCCGAACGCGAAGCGGTACCAGCGCAGGTACTTCGGGATCCAGCCCGTGAGGTCGAAGCTGGACTCGCCGATGGCGCGGTCCAGCCAGATCGTCGGGAGCTCGGCCACCGGCCGGCGCAGCCGGCGCGCCTTGGCGGTCAGCTCCAGCCCGATCTCGAAGCCGCTGCGGCTGTCGATGCCGACCTCGCGGACGAACTCGGTGGAGTAGGCCTTGAAGCTGTTGGTCGCGTCGTCGGTCCCGACCCGGGCGAAGGTGCCGAGCGTGCGGCCGGCCGTGCGCGACAGCATCCCCTTGAGGATCGGGCCGCCGACCTGCTGGCCGCCCGGCGAGTACCGGGACGCGGCGGCGACGACCACGCCGCGCTCCACGAGCCGGGCCATCGGGTCGATCATCCGCGGGTCGTCGCTGCCGTCGGCCATGGTCACGACCACGACCGGGTGCCGGGCGGCGTCGATGCCGTAGCGGATCGCGTTCGCGGGGCCACGTCCGTAGGTGTTGACGAGCGTGCGGACCCGCGGGTCGCCGGGCCCGCGCTCGTGCACGGCGGCCAGCGTCGGGTCGGCCTCGTCGTCGACGACGACGAGGATCTCGAACGTCGAGGAGATCCCGTCGATGAGCCGGTCCAGGACCCGGCCGATGCCCTCCTCCTCCCGGTAGGCCGGGAGGATCACCGACACGGCGGTCGGCGTCACAGCGCCGAC
This sequence comes from Nocardioides hungaricus, assembly GCF_054782915.1. Lineage (NCBI taxonomy): Bacteria > Bacillati > Actinomycetota > Actinomycetes > Propionibacteriales > Nocardioidaceae > Nocardioides > Nocardioides hungaricus. The sequence goes on from NZ_BAAGRO010000035.1 coordinate 113,139, forward strand.
CCCTCCCCGCGCAGGTTCCAGACGTCGACGACCGGCTGGTCGACGACCAGGTCGCGGTACGCCGCGTGCGGCGCGCCCACGACGAGCAGGTCGGCCTCGGCCAGCACCCGCTCCAGCGGCCGCAGGTCCGGGTCGTCGGCGACGTAGGGGTCGGTGGTCAGGACCCGGCCGGCGCGGAACGACAGCACGCGCTTGAGTCGGTAGGACAGGCTCGAGCGCCGATCGTCGCTCTCCGCCTTGAAGGCCATGCCGAGGATGCCGACGGTCAGCGCGGGCAGGTCGTGCTGCTGCTCCATCCGGCGGACGAGGTAGTCCGGCAGCCCTTCGTTCACGAGCATCGCCGAGTGGCCGAGCGCGAACGAGCCGCCGGTGACCGACGCGAGCTGCATCGTGTCCTTGAACAGGCACGGCCCGGCCGCGAAGCCGGCGCCGGGCAGGTCGGCGGAGCGCGGGTAGTCCAGGGTCATCGCGTCCCGGATCCGGGCGAAGTCGAGGCCCAGGTCGTTGGCGATCATGTAGTACTGGTTGGCCGCCGCGAACTTGATGTAGCGCCAGGAGTTGGTGAACAGCTTCGCGAGCTCCGCCTCCTCGGGCACCAGCTCGACGACGGTGCCGGTGAGCTTGCCGAACAGCGCGCTCGCCCGCTGCCTGGCCCGGTCGGTCCGGGCGGCGACCAGCTGCGGCAGCGTGAACAGCTCGGTCATCGCCCGGCCCTCGGCGATCCGCTCGGGGCAGCAGGCGAGGTCGACGTCCGGGCAGGTCGGCGCGAGCAGCTGCTCCACCCGGCGGGTCACGCCCGGGAACACCGTGCTCCGCAGGACGACCAGCTGGCCGGGGACCAGCAGGTCCTGGAGCTCGCCGACCACCCGCGGCACCGCCTCCGGGTCGGGGCTGAGGTACTGGTCGACGGGGGTGCCGACCACGATCACCACGTGCTCGGCCCGGCTCACCTGACGGCGGTCGGCGCTCGCCACCAGCCGGCCGGAGGCGAGCGCCTCGCCCAGTGGCTCCAGCACACCGGGCTCGAGGAACGGCGACCGGCCGGCGTTGATCGCCTCGACGACCGCGGCGTCGATGTCGTAGATCGCCACGCTCAGCCCGCGGGAGGCGAACGCGACCGCGAGCGGGAACCCGACGTGCCCGCCACCGCCCACCACGCACACGTCGAAGTCGAACTGGTCTGCCATGGCTGCTGGTGCTCCGTCGTTCTGGGTCGTCGGTCCGGGTCGTCGGCTCGCGCCCAAGGTACCTGCATCGGCCCGTCGCGACCGTGCGATCCGGACACGGCCGTGTGGCAGACTCCGGCGCTGAGGAGGTCGCGTGCGCAAGCTGTTCGCCCGGGCCGGTCAGTGGCTCGCGGAGGCCGACCGCACCGGCCACACGCGCGACCTCGTGCTCGGCGCGGCCGTCGTGCTGATCCTCGCCCAGCTCGGCCTGCGGGCGTGGGCGCTGTACCGGAGCTGGTTCTACCTCGACGACTACAACCTGCTGCTGGACGCCCAGGGCCGGTCGGTCGGCGCGGACTACCTGCTGACGCCGTACAACAGCCACCTGATGCCGGCCGGCCGGCTCATCGCCTGGCTGGTGGAGTCGTCGGGCTCGCTGAACTGGAGCGCCGCGGCGACCTCGGTGATCGTCCTCCAGGCCACCGCCAGCGCCGCCGCGCTGTGGATGCTGGTCAGCCTGTTCGGCGTCCGCTGGGGGATCCTCGCCCCGCTCGCGCTCTACCTGTCCTCGCCGATCACCGTCCCCGCGATGATGTGGTGGACCGCGGCGCTCAACCAGGTCTTCCTCCAGACCACGTTCTTCCTCGTCGTCGGGGCCGCGGTCCGCTACCTGCGCGGCCGCCACGTGGGGTGGCTGCTGGCCAGTGTCGGCCTGATCGCGCTCGGGCTGCTGTTCTACGTCAAGGCGGTGCTGCTCGGCCCGGTGCTGGCCTACCTCGCCCTCGCCTACTTCACCGAGGGCACCCCGGTCGCGCGGGCTCGGCAGGCGCTCGCGCGCTACTGGCCGGCGGCCGTCGGCGGCGCGGCCCTCGTCGGCGCCTACGCCGTCTACTACACCCGGAACGTCAGCGAGCCGTTCACCGGCACCAGCGCCGCGCTCGTGGGCCGGCTCGCCGACAGCATGATCGGTACGGCGTTCGGCTCGGCGCTGCTCGGCGGCCCCTGGCGCTGGGAGGCCACCGCGCCGCCCAACGCCTTCGCCGACCCGCCTCCCTGGACCGTCCACCTCGCCTGGGTCGCCGCGGCGCTGGTCGTGCTGTACGCCGCCCTCACCCGGGTGCGCACGCTGCGGGCGTGGGTGCTGGTGCTCGGCTACCTCGCCGCGCTGCTCGCGCTGCTGGTCAACAGCCGGGCGCCGGTCTACGGCAGCATCATCGGCCTCGAGTACCGCTACCTCACCGACGCCGCCTGCGTGGTCGCGCTCGCGCTGGGCCTGGCCTACCTCCCGCTGCGAGGCGCGGTCGGGGCCAGCGAGCCCCGGCCGGAGCCGCTGCTGCGGCTGCGGGTGCGACCGGCCGCCACCGGCGTGCTGGTCGCCCTCGTCTGCGTCTCCTCGGTCGCCAGCACGCTGCCGTACGTGCGCGGCTGGCACGCCGACAACGCCAGCCGGGGCTACCTCGGCACCCTCGAGAGGGAGCTGCGCGACCACGGCACCGTCGACCTGGCCGATCAGGAGGTCCCCGAGGACGTCGTCTCGAGGGTGTTCGCACCGGACAACCAGCTGCGCCGGCTGATGCCGCTGCTCGACGCCACGGCGGCCTTCCCCTCCTCGACGGCCGAGCTCGCCGGCGTCGACGAGGACGGCGTCCTCCGCGAGGCGGTCGTCGAGCCCGACGTCTCGTCCCGCCCCGGCCCCCGCGCCGGCTGCGGCTGGCCGGTGCGGGAGGCGGGGCGGACTATCCCGCTCGCGGGCCGCGCGTTCGACTGGACCTGGTGGATGCGGATCGGCTACCTCGCCTCCGCCGACTCCGCCCTGGTGGTCAGCGCGGGCGACACCGTCGAGGAGGTCGAGGTGCAGCGCGGCGTCAACTCGCTGTTCGTCAAGGTCGAGGGCGGCTTCGACCGGGTCCGGCTGAGTGGACTCGGCGACGGCGTGGCGGTGTGCGTGGACACGATCGACGTCGGCCAGCCGTCGGCGGCGGGAGCGCCGCTGTGACGCCGGCGACCGCGCCGCGGGTCGAGATCGCACCGGAGTTCCCGGTGCTCGACAGCCTGCGCGCCGTCGGCGCGCTCGCCGTCCTCACCACCCACGTCGCCTTCCAGTCCGGCGCCTACGTGCGCGATGGCACGTGGGGCGCCCTGATGTCCCGCCTCGACGTGGGCGTCGCGATCTTCTTCGTGCTGTCCGGCTTCCTGCTCGGCCGGCCGCACTTCGCCCGCCGGATGGCCGGCGCGCCGGCGCCGCCGGCCGGCCACTACTACTGGAAGCGGCTGCTGCGGATCTACCCGGCGTACGTCGTGACGGTGGTGCTCGCGCTCGCGCTGATCCCGGAGAACCGGGCGCTCGGCGCCGCCGAGTGGGCACGCGCCCTGACGCTGACCGACACCTACCTCACCGGCGCGTTCCCCCAGGGCCTGACCCAGATGTGGAGCCTCGCGGTGGAGGTCTCCTTCTACCTCGTGCTCCCGCTGCTCATGCTGCTCGCGCTCGGCCGCCGCGCGCCGCTGCGGCCGCTGCGCGTCGCCGCGCTGCTCGTCGCGATGGTCGCGGTCGCCTGCTGGTGGCACCTCGACCTCGCCGCGCGGCTCGACGCGTACAGCGGCGGCGCCCCGGCGCAGTGGCTGCCGGCGTACCTGAGCTGGTTCGCGGTCGGCCTCGGCCTGGCCCTGGTGCACGTGCTCGACCAGGCGCGCCCGGAGCGGACCCGCCTGGGCCGTGCGGTCGAGGCGCTCGCCGCCTCGCCCGGCGCGTGCTGGGCCGCCGTGCTCGGCCTGATGTTGGTCGCCTCCACCCCGGTCGCCGGCCCGACGCTGCTCTACGTCGCGACCGACGTGGAGTCGCTCACCAAGAACCTGCTCTACGCCGTCATCGGCGGCCTCGTGGTGGTCACCGGCCTGCAGACCTCGGCGGCCGGCCGCTACACCCGGATGCTGTCGGCACGGGTGCCGCGGCACCTCGGCCACATCTCCTACAGCGTGTTCTGCGTCCACCTACCGATCCTGTACCTCGTCATGGAGGGCATCGGCTTCCCGCTCTTCGGCGGGCACACCTGGGAGATCTGGGTGCTGACGGTGGTGCTCAGCCTGGCGGCGTCCGAGGCGCTCTACCGGGTCGTGGAGCGGCCGGCGATGCGCCTGCGCGACCTCGGCCGGCGCCGGTCGACGAGCGCGCCCACGACCAGGCACAGCGCGGCCAGCACCAGGTAGTGCGGCCAGGCCAGCGCGCCGGCCCAGCCGTCCCGGCTCGCCCACGGCCGGAGCAGGTACGCCGCCCCGGCGGGCGCCATCGCCGCGATGACCAGCCAGGGGGCGACCGCCGGAGCCCGGGCGCCGGCGAGGGCGCCGGACGCGACCGCGACGACGCCGACGACGAGGCCGGGCCACCCGCCGAGCACGCCCGCGGCGAGCACCCCGGTCGCAGCGACCAGGCCGCCCGGGAGCCGGGCCGGGCGCAGCGGCGGCCGGGCCGACCCGCTCCACAGCCGCCACGGGAGCGCGCCGGCCAGCAGGAGGAGCAGCGCCGCGACGGCACCGCCGAGCAGGCCGGCCCGGTAGCCGCGGTCGGGCTCGAACTCCGCCCGGACCTCCCCGCCGCTCCCCAGCTGCCAGCCCTGCTGCCAGCCGTCGACGACGACCGGGGCGAGCTCCTCGCCGTCCTGGCGCGCGACCCAGCCGGGGTTGACGTTCTGGGGCACGGTGAGCAGGCCGCCGGAGGTCGCGGGCCGGACTCGCAGGTCGACCGGGGAGGCCGCGTCGAGGCCGGCCGGCGCGGTCGCCGCGGACCAGGTCCGGCCGTCGGAGAGCACCAGCGAGGCCGGGGCGAACAGGTCCGACGCGACGGCCGAGATCGTGCTCTGCCCCGCCGGCAGCTCGGCGCCGCCCGCGCCGCAGACCCGGGCGGTGACCGTCGCCCCGTCGTACAGCTCGCGGGCGGTCGCCCGCACCGAGGTGCGGAAGGCCCGCCCCGCGATCGTCAGGTCCGGGCCGGCGCCGCACCGGGTGCGGACGACGCCGTCGGTCACCGGGCGCGGGAGGTACGGCACGCCGACGACCCGCAGCTCGGAGACGCCGATCGGCACGGGCGAGGCCACCTGGTCGAAGTCCAGGTCGACGGCGGGGTCGGCCTCCTGGACGCCGATCGTGAGCCGGTCGGTGCGGATCGGCGGGAACCGGACGCCGCCCCCGGAGTCGACCGAGACGGTACGCCGCCCGCCGGGCCAGGTGAGCACCAACCGGTTCGGCAGCCGCGCGTCGGCCTCGGGGAGCAGGCGCAGCTCGAGCCCGCGCACGGTCCGGGTGTCGACCCAGCGCAGCTCGAGCTGCGGGTTGAGGTCCGCGAGCGCGGCGGACCAGGTCGTGCCGGGGTCGCCGTCGATGGCCGCGAGGGCCGCGGAGCGCAGGTCGGGGCTGCTGCTCGACGAGGCCGTCGCGACGGCGACCTGGCCCCGGTCGAGCAGGGCCTGCAGCCGCGGCCCGACCCGGCCCCGGACGCGCAGGTCGACCTCGTCGTACCTCGCGGACTCCGGCAGGGTCACGACGCGCCGGAAGCCGAGCGGCTCCTCGGGCGCCGCGGCGCGGCCCGGGACGCAGCGGACGCTGCCCTCGACCTCGACGCAGCCGGTGCGCGCGTCGGGCACCGCGCGCAGCACGATCCGCTGCGGGCTCCCCCACGCCTCGGGCACGGGCGGCAGCACGAGCGAGCGGGTCGCGGCGACACCCGGCACGTCGACCTCGGCGAGGGTCATCCGGTAGCCGGTCCGGCCGGATGCGTCCTCGACGCGGACCGAGTCGACGGAGCCGGCGTCCAGCCGGACCGTGCGGGTGTCGCCGGCCGGGATCGTCACCGGCTCGCTGGTCTCGCCGCCCGCGACGACCCGGACCAGCTCGCGGTCGTCGGGGCCCGCGGTCACCGACACCTCGCCCACGTCGCGCGCCGAGCCGAGGTCGACCTGCCACCAGCCGGCCTCCCCGGTCCGCGCTGCCTCCCAGGCGGTCGCGGTGGACCCGTCGAGCGCGGCATAGGGCAGCTGCCCGCGCTGGACGACGCCCGGCGCGTCGGCGTCCGAGCGCGACGAGGAGGCGCTGACGCCGGCGACGCCGCCGTAGCGCGCCCACGTCACCCAGGGGCCCGCACCGTCGGGGAGGTAGTCCCGCGTGGGGTTGCCGAGCCGCCGCGGGTCCCCGGGCGCCAGCGTCGCCGACTGGCCGTCGTGGAGCCGGCCGAAGTGCCGCTCGACGGCCCGCAGCCCGTCGGTCAGCACGACCGGCCCGGCCGCGGGCCGGTCGGTCGGCACGTCGAAGGCCATCCGCGTGGGCTCGTCGGCCAGCACCCCGAGCTCGGTCAGGTCGAGCAGGTCCTCCGGCCCGCCGACCACCACGGGCGCGACCGCGCTGGTCCGGGCGGCGGCGGCCGTCCCGGCGACGGCGTACACCTCGATCGCGGGGTAGCTGCCCTGCCAGCCGCCGTTCACGACGATGCGGGAGCCGTCCTCCGCCTCGAGGTAGCCCTCGCCGCCGACGTCGGGCCCGAACGTCGCGACCCGGAGCAGCCCCGGCGACCTCGCCAGCGCCTGGTGCACCAGCACCGGGTCGGGGATGTCGCCGGTGCGGTCGAGGTCGTTGCGGACCACGAGGTGGGTGACGCCCGCGCGGCGCAGGTACGACGCGAACGCGGGCGAGCCGCTGCCCTGCGCCAGCCGCTCCTCGACGGCGTCGAGCATCCGGATATTGCCTGCCGGGGCGAGGGGGACGGCGTTGCGGACCGCCCACGGGCTCTCGGCGAGGGGCTGGATGGGCTCGTCCTGCGGGAAGCCCCAGACGTAGTCGCCGAACGAGGAGCCCGGGATCAGCAGCGCCCGGGCGTCTCGCCGCTCGAGCCAGTCCGCGGTCTGGGACCAGTAGCCGGGGATCGCGGCGAAGCCCCCCGTCGGCGTGATCCGGCCGGTGGCCGCGGGGATCGCCGCGCCGAGGACCGCGGCCACGGAGGCGAGGACCAGGCCCCATGCGGTCGCCCGGTCGAGGGTGGCGGTGGTGCGGTCGCGGCCGGTCGCCGCCGACCGGCGGCGCAGCTCGAGGAGGCCGTCGACGGTCCAGGCGAGGCCCAGCACCATCGGCAGCCGGACGACCGGGTCGAACTTGTGCACGTTGCGCAGCGGCGCCAGCGCCCCGTCGAGCGCCGCCTGGAGGTCGCCGGCGAACCAGCCCTGCACCGAGCCGGTGTGGCCCATGGTCACCAGCGCCATGCCGACCAGCACGCTCAGCACGAGGAAGGCGCGCTCGGGGTTGCGGCGCAGCAGCATCCCGACCAGGCCGAGGACCACGACCACGGCGCCGTTGAGCACCAGGATCGGATCGCGGAGCAGGTCGCTGCCGGCGCGCGAGACGCCGCCGACGTACGCGACCCAGTTGGAGGTGCCGCGCAGCGAGTCGTAGAGGGTCGTCGGGAACGTGGTGTTGGAGGCCGACTCGATGAAGTCGAGGAACGGCGGGCTGTAGGCGCCGAGCACGAAGAGCGGCACCAGCCACCAGAGCGTGCCCACCACCGTGAACAGCGGCCACCAGACCAACATCGTGGTGCGGCGCCGGCCGCGGCCGCGCGTCAGCAGCCACACCACGCCCAGGGGGATCACCGCGAACGTCGCCGCCGCGTTCACGCCGCCGACCATGGCGACCGCGAGCGCGGCCCGGGCGGCCGCCCGGCGCGCGGACCCGCGGGTCGAGCCGATCACCAGCGGCAGCAGCACCCAGGGGGCGAGGGCGCTCGGCCACGCCTCGATCGAGATCTGGCCCAGGGTGCTGAGCATCCGCGGCGACAGCGCGAAGGCGAAGCCGCCGAGGATGCAGGCGAGGTCGGAGCGGACCCCGAGCTCGCGGGCGAGGCGGGCCGCGCCGACGAGCGCGACACAGAGCACCAGTGCCAGCCACAGCCGCTGCACCAGCCAGCCGGGCAGACCGGCCTCGACGCCGCCGAGGAAGAACGGGCCCATCGGCCACAGGTAGCCGTAGGCCTGGTTCTGCAGCTGGCCCAGCGCGCCGACCGGGTCCCACAGGTGCACCGCCCGCGCGAGGAACCGGCCGGGGCTGACCGCGAGGTCCAGCTTGGTGTCCGCGACCAGCAGCCCCGGCGACTGCACCAGGGCCACGCCGACGAGGAGCAGACAGGCCGACGCGAGGCGCAGCCGGAACCTGGACCGCATGCCGGTCGGGGGCCCGGCCGGGGCCTGGCCCGTCACCGCTTCCTCAGCACGATCACGAGGTTCCAGGTCACCAGCTCCCGCAGCACCGGCACGCGGGTCAGCCCGTAGGCCCAGCGCGGGCTGTAGCGCGGGACCACCGCGAGCACCTCGCCGGCCTGCTGGCGCCGGGCCCAGGCCACGCCGTCTCGGACGGTCACGGCGAACAGCGACTCGCCGTACCTGTTCTTCGGCTCGTGCCCGTGCCTGCGCCGGTAGCGGCGGCGCGCGCGGGCGCCCCCGAGGTAGTGCCACGGCGAGGTCTCGTGCCCGCCCCACGGCCCCCACCACAGGGTGTAGGAGACGAAGGCGACGCCGCCGGGCTGGGTGACCCGGAGCATCTCGTCGGCCAGGTCCCAGGGCCGTGGCACGTGCTCGAGCACGTTGGAGGAGTAGCACAGGTCGACGGCGCCGTCGCGGAACGGCAGGCTCATGCCGTCGCCGACGACCGTGCCGCGGGCGATCCCGCCGCGGCCGGAGAGCTCGCCGACGTCCGCGTCGAGGGCCCAGTACGTCGCCCCGGCCCGCCGGAACGCCTCGCCGAAGTAGCCGGGGCCGCCGCCGACGTCGAGGACCGTGGCGCCGGCCAGATCGAGGCCGGCCACCTCGAGGTAGGCGCCGAGCTGGCCGACCGAGTCGTCGGCGAGCGCGCGGTAGAAGCGCTCGGGGTCGCTCTGCTCGACCCGGAAGTCCCGGAGGAGGCGCACCGACCGCTTCAGGTCGGGGCGCCAGGACATGGCCGCGACCCTATCCGAACCAGCCGGTAACCTCGCCGGGTGCCGACGACCGACGTACTCGCCGGATGCCACGTGGCGTTCTTCAGCTGGCGGGACACCCGCAACCCCGAGGGCGGCGGTGCCGAACGGTACCTGGAGAGGATGGCCGCCGGCCTGGTCGAGCGCGGCTGCCGGGTCACGATCTTCTGCGCCGCCTACGCCGGCGCAGCGCCCGACGAGGTCGTCGACGGCGTCCGGTTCGTGCGCCGCGGCACCAAGCTCTCGGTCTACCCGCTGGGCATGTGGACGCTGCTGCGCCGCCGGCTCGGCCGCGTCGACGTCGTGGTCGACGTGCAGAACGGGCTGCCGTTCTTCACCCCCCTGGTGACCCGCAAGCCGGTGATCGTGCTCGTGCACCACGTGCACCGCGAGCAGTGGCCGGTCGTCTACCCCGGCCGCACCGGGCGGGTCGGCTGGTGGGTCGAGCGCTGGCTCGCGCCCCGGCTCTACCGGCGCAAGCAGTACGTCGCCGTGTCGCGCGCCACCCGCGCGGAGCTGCGCGAGCTGGGCGTCGCCGGCCCGCGGGTCGCGGTCGTGCACAACGGCGCCGACCCGGTCGTGAGCGTCGACGTGGGCAAGTCGCCGCACCCGTCGATCTGCGTCGTGGGCCGGCTGGTCCCCCACAAGCAGGTGGAGCACGCGGTCGACGCGGTCGCCGCGCTGCTGGAGGAGTTCCCGGACCTGCGGCTGCGGATCGTCGGCACCGGCTGGTGGGAGCCGGAGCTGCGCGACTACGCGGCGCCGCTCGTCGAGCGCGGCGCGGTGATCTTCGACGGCCACGTCTCCGAGGTGCGCAAGCAGGAGATCTACGCGGAGTCGTGGCTGATGGCGCTGCCCTCGCTCAAGGAGGGCTGGGGGCTGGTGGTGGGCGAGGCCGCCGCGCACCGGACCCCGGCGGTCGCCTACGCCGGCGCCGGGGGCACCCGCGAGTCGATCGTCGACGGGGTGTCCGGCGTACTCGTGGACACGCCGGCCGAGCTTACCGCGGCGCTCGGCGCGCTGTTGCGCGACGAGGCCGGCCGCCGGCGGCTGGCCGACGGGGCGCTGCGCCACAGCGCGGGCCTCTCGTGGGCGCACTCGCAGGCGGCGTTCGCGCACGTGGTCGCGGAGGCGCAGCGAGGCGTCCTGGTCAACGACCAGGACGCGACCGAGGACTGATCAGCCCCGGCTCACTCGGTGGAGCCGTACTCCAGCACCGGGTTCGAGACGTTGGCCGGGGACTTGTCGGGAGGGGCGGTCTGGCTGTTCACGAGACCGACGACGGTCGCGCCGGCGAGACCGCCGCCGACGAGCATGCTCGCGAACGTGATGATGATTGCCTGCACGTAACTTCCTCCCTCTCGTGCCGCCGAAACGGTATCACCCGAGTGGGCGCCTGACCCGGATTCGCGAGGTCACGATCTGGAACAGGTTCCACAGGCCGAGGAGGAGCAGGCCGGCGAACGCCGCCCAGCCCGCGCCGACCGCGAGCCGCCACCCCGCGGGCGTGTCGCGGGCCTCGACCGGGACGTCGAGCAGGGTGATCTCGAGGCCGGCGCCGTCGTGGACGACGGTCCCGGCGACCGCGCCGTCGTACACCTCCGAGGTCGGGGCCTCCCTGTCGCGCACGACCGCGCCGATGCCCAGGCCGGCCAGCGCGACCGCCCGGTCGCCGGCCTCCGGCAGGGCCAGCGCGGCGAGCACGTCGGGCCCGCGCGGGTCCTCCCCCACGATGACCCGGCCGTCGACGGCGAGCTGGTCGTTCACGACGTAGTTCGGCTCGAGGTAGCGCGGCAGCGGGTCGACCACCTTGCGGTCGTGGTTCCACGCCGGGGCGCGGTAGCTCGTGAACGGCAGCACCAGCAGGTCGCCCCGGCCCTCGCCCAGGCTCGCGCGGGCGGCGGCCCACTCGGCGGGGTAGTCGATAGGCCGCAGCGCGCCGCCGATCCCCCAGGCGGCGTCCGGGAGGAACGCGAGCGGCACCAGCGCCGCGGCGATCCCGATCAGCGCCCTCGACGCACGCTGGACGCACCGCCGGGCACACCACTGTGCACACCACTGTGCACACCACCGGGCGCCCTCGGCGACCGCCACCGCGGTCAGCGGGGCGCACAGCGCGAGCGAGCGGCTGCCGTCGCGGAGCAGGCCTCCGGCGGGGACCGTCTCGACCAGCCAGCCGACCGCGCCGGGCGCCGCCCACGACAGCACCGCGAGCAGGTAGCCGGCGAGCCACAGCCCGACCAGCGCGCCCGTCGTACGCCGCCCGAGCCGGCGCGCGAGCGGCCGGAGCCCGACCGCGGCCAGCGCGCCGAGCACCAGCGTCAGCGCGAGCGGCAGCACCAGCAGCTCGCGGGAGCCGGGCACCACCTCGGCGTTCCAGACACCGCCCAGGGTGAGCGCGGCGATCGGCGCGGGCAGCGGCCCCTCGGCGTCGAGCCCGAACACCGTCCCGGCGGTGCTCGACGTCGCGGTGCCCAGGTGCAGCAGGCCGGCCACCAGCCAGGGCGCGTTGGCCATGAGGACCAGGGCGACCAGCCGGCCGGCGTTGTCGCGGGTCGCGCCGACCGCGAGGAGCGTCGCGGCCGCCATCAGGCCGGCGTTGGCGGAGAGACTGCCGGCGAGCAGGAGGAACGGCAGGGCGGCCCCGATCCGCGGGTCGGCGCGCAGCCGGACGCCCGCGCGGACCAGCCACGGCAGCACCGCCCAGCACAGCAGGAGCGGCCAGTGCCCGATCCAGAGCCGCTCGACGACGTACGGGCTCCAGACGTAGCCGCTCACCGCGACCAGCCGCGCGACCGGCGAGCGGCCGGCGAGGGCGGCGGCGCCGAGGCCGCCGAGGACCAGCGCGCCGAGCAGAACGGCCTTCTGGAGCAGCATCCCCGGCACGACCTCGTCGAGGACCGCGACCACGGCGTCGGACGGCACCGCCCGCGGCAGGGCGGTCCCGAGGCCCAGGAAGTCGCCGCGCAGCGCGAGGTCGGGCACCCACACCATGTCGTAGGTGAGCAGGTAGCCGGGGCCGAGCGCGGGGCCGAGGAGCAGCACCGGGAGGGCGACCGCCCAGACGACCGGCGCGGCTCGCCGTACGGTTGCGGCACCACCCCCGGTCACGGCCGCGAGTCTCGCATACGCTTCGGTTCCGTGGCCCCTACCCGTCGCCTGACCCGGCTGCTTCGTGGGCTGCTCGGCGGCGGTGGCTCCATCGCGGTGGCGATGGCGGTCATGAACGTGGCGACGTACGGCTTCACGATGATCGCCGCGCGCCTGCTCGGCCCCCAGGCGTACGGCGCCTTCGCGAGCCTGATGGCGACGCTGCTCGTCATCACCGTGCTCCAGCTCGGCCTCCAGGCCACCGCGGCGCGGCGGATCGCGGCGGAGCCGGAGCACGTCGCGCAGATCGAGAGGACCATCCTCGGCGTCACCTACCGCGCGTCGATCGCGCTCGGCGCGCTGCTCGTGCTGCTCGCGCCGCTGGTGAACCTGGTGCTCCGGCTGGACAGCCTGCTCACCGCCCTGCTGCTGGCGTTCGTGTCGGTGCCGTTCACGGTGATGGGCGGCCAGGCCGGCATCCTCCAGGGCGAGCGCCGGTGGGGCGCGCTGGCGATCGTCTACGTGCTCAGCGGGGTGCCGCGCCTGGTGATCGGCACGCTGCTGGTCCTCTGGCACCCGAGCTCGTCGGTCGCGCTGCTCGGCACCGGCATCGGCGCCTGCGCGCCGGTCGTCGCCGGCTGGTGGCTCCTCCGCCGTCCGCGCGACCCCGGAGCGTCCAGCCAGGAGCACGGCTTCCGCCGGGTCATCGGGGAGTCGTTCCACAACTCCCAGGTGCTGCTCGCGTTCTTCGCGCTCTCCAACGCCGACATCGTGATCGCCCGCAACGTGCTCGACGAGCACGACGCCGGCCTGTACGCCGGCGGCCTGATCCTCACCAAGGCGGTGCTGTTCCTGCCGCAGTTCGTCGTCGTCGTCGCCTTCCCGTCGATGTCCACCGCCGCCGAGCGGCGGCGCGCCCTCACCGTGAGCCTGTCGCTGATCGCGGTGCTCGGCGCCGCCGTCACCGCCGGCTCGGCCCTGCTGCCGGACCTCGCGCTGGTCTTCGTCGGCGGCGAGCAGTTCGCGAGCATCGCCTCGCACCTGTGGATCTTCGCGATCCTCGGCACCGTCTTGTCCATGCTCCAGCTGCTCGTCTACTCCGTGCTCGCCCGCCGCGGCCAGCGCTCGGTCTACTTCGTGTGGGCGGCGTTCGCGACCCTGGTGCTGCTCGGCCTGACGACCACGTCCCTGCCCGGCCTGCTGTCGGTCGTGATCGGCGTCGACGCGGTGCTGCTGGCCGCGCTGCTGGCGATCAGCCTCTACGCGATCCGGCCGTCGTCAGTGGGCCGCGTCGTGCCAGCTCCGGCCGAAGCCGACTGACACGTCCAGCGGGACGGCGAGGTCGGCGGCGTTGCCCATGTGCTCGCGCACCAGGGTCTCCAGGGCCTCCTGCTCCCCGGTCGCCACCTCGAACACGAGCTCGTCGTGGACCTGGAGCAGCATCCGGGACTTCAGGCCGGCGGCGGCGATCTCCCGGTCGACGTTGAGCATCGCGATCTTGATGATGTCGGCGGCCGAGCCCTGGATGGGGGCGTTGAGCGCCATCCGCTCGGCCATCTCACGGCGCTGGCGGTTGTCGCTGGTGAGGTCGGGCAGGTAGCGGCGGCGTCCCTCGATCGTCTCGGTGAAGCCGGTCCTGCGGGCCTCCTCGACGACGCCGCCGAGGTAGTCGCGGATGCCGCCGAAGGTCTGGAAGTACTCGTCCATCAGCCCGCGCGCCTCGGCCGGCTCGATGCCGAGCTGCTGGCTCAGGCCGAACGCGGACAGGCCGTAGGCGAGGCCGTAGTTCATCGCCTTGATCTTCGCCCGCATCTCGACGGTGACGTCGTCGGCCGGGACGCCGAAGACCCGGGCGGCGGTGATCGAGTGGAAGTCGCGGCCGGACCGGAACGCCTCGATCAGCAGGTCGTCCTCGGAGAGGTGCGCCATGATCCGCATCTCGATCTGGCTGTAGTCGGCGGTCATCAGCGACTCGAACCCGGCGCCCACGACGAAGGCCTCCCGGATCCGGCGGCCCTCCTCGGTGCGGATCGGGATGTTCTGGAGGTTCGGGTCGGTGCTGGAGAGCCGGCCGGTCGCCGCGATCGTCTGGTTGAACGTCGTGTGGATGCGCCCGTCGCCGGCGACCGTCTTGAGCAGCCCCTCGATGGTCTGCCGCAGCCGGGACACGTCGCGATGGCGCAGCAGGTGCAGCAGGAACGGGTGCTCGGTCTTCACGTACAGCGCCTGCAGCGCGTCGGCGTCGGTGGTGTAGCCGGTCTTGGTGCGCTTGGTCTTCGGCATGCCGAGCTCGTCGAAGAGCACCCCCTGGAGCTGCTTGGGCGAGCCGAGGTTGATCTCCTTGCCGATCACCGCGAACGCCTCCGCGGCGGCGCCCCGCACCTCGGTCGCGAAGTGACCCTCCAGCGCCTCGAGGTGGTCGGTGTCGACCGCGATGCCGGTCTGCTCCATCCGCGCCAGCAGGTCGACCAGCGGCAGCTCGATGTCGTTGAGCAGGCGGGTGCCGCCGCGCTCCTCGAGCTCCTCGTCGAGCGCCGCGGCCAGGTCGAGGACGGCCCGCGCGTGCAGCATCTCCACCTCGCCGGCGCTGGGCCCGTCCACGGCCTCTGCGATGCCGTCGAGGCTGAGCTGGCCGTCGTCGGCGCCGCCCTGCCTGAGCTCGCGCTTGAGGTAGCGGACGGTCAGGTCGGCGAGGTCGTAGGAGCGCTGGTCCGGGCGGGCGAGGTACGCCGACAGCGCGGTGTCGCGGTCGAGGCCGGCCAGCGGGAGGCCCCACGCCGCGAGCGCGAGCATCGGGCCCTTGGCGTCGTGCAGCACCTTGGGCTGCTCCGGGTCCGCGAGCCAGGCCGCGAGGGCCGCCTGGTCGGCCGGGTCGAGCTGGTCGGCCGCGATCCAGGCGGCGGCGCCGTCGGTGGTCGCGAGCGCGAGGCTGGTCACGTCGCCGGTGCCGCCGCCCCAGCGGCCGACCACGTGGAGGCCGACCCGCTCGCCGGCGGCGTTCTGCTCGAGCCAGCCGGGGAGCTGGCCGGACGAGAGCACCGTCATCGCCACGTCGAACCCGGAGTCGTCGATGTCCTCCTCCGAGGTCAGCGTCTCGAACAGCCGGTCGCGCAGCACCCGGAACTCCAGGCCGTCGAAGAGCGTGTGGACCTCCTGGCGGTCCCACGGGCGCAGGGCCAGATCGGCGGGGGTCAGGTCGAGCGGCAGGTCGCGCACCAGCGCGTTGAGCTGGCGGTTGCGGATCACCTCGCCGAGGTGCTCGCGCAGCGCCTCGCCCTTCTTGCCGGTGATCTCGTCGGCGTGGGTGATGACGTTGTCGAGGCCGTCGTACTGGTTGATCCACTTGGCGGCGTAGCCCTGCCCGACGCCCGGGACGCCGGGCAGGTTGTCGGAGGTCTCCCCCACGATGGCGGCCAGCTCGGGGTAGCGGGCCGGCGGCACGCCGTACCTCTCCTCGACGGCGGCGGGCGTCATCCGGGCCAGGTCGGAGACGCCGCGCATCGGGTAGAGGACCGTCGATCGCTCGGTCACCAGCTGGAGGGAGTCCCGGTCGCCGGTGAGGATCAGCACCTCCATCTCCTCGTCCTCGAGGGCCCGCGTGACGAGGGTGGCGATGATGTCGTCGGCCTCGTAGCCGTCCTTCTTCAGGAACGGGATGTTGAGGGCGCCGAGCACCTCCTCGATCAGCGGCAGCTGGCTGCTGAACTCCGAGGGCGTCTTGTTGCGCTTGGCCTTGTAGTCGGCGTACTGCTCGAGCCGGAAGGTCTGCCGCGAGACGTCGAACGCGACGCCGACGTGGGTCGGCTGCTCGTCGCGGAGGACGTTGATGAGCATCGAGGTGAAGCCGTAGACCGCGTTGGTGTGCTGCCCGGTGGTCGTCGAGAAGTTCTCGACCGGCAGCGCGAAGAACGCGCGGTAGGCCAGCGAATGTCCGTCGAGCAGCAGCAGGCGGGGCACCCTCGGAGCCTAGTCCCCGCCGCCGACAGGCAGGATGGCCCCATGAGCGACCCGCTGACGATGGAGCAGTTCCTCGCCGACATGCCGCACGGCATGGGCGGCCTCAACGAGAGGCTCGGCGTGGAGATCGTGGAGTTCTCCGCCGAGCGCGTGGTCGGGACCATGCCGGTCGAGGGCAACACCCAGCCCTATGGACTGCTCCACGGCGGCGCCTCCGTCGCCCTCGCCGAGACGCTCGGCTCGATCGGGTCCGCGGTCCACGCCCTCCCCGACCGGCTGCCGGTCGGCATCGAGATCAACGCGACCCACCACCGCTCCGCCACGTCCGGCACCGTCACCGGTACGGCGACCGCGATCCACCTGGCACGCACCACGGCGACGTACGACGTCGTCATCACCGACGACCGCGGCCGGCGGCTCTGCACCAGCCGGATCACCTGCGCGCTGATGCCCCGCGAGCGCTACGCGCCCTGACCGCGACTCGGCGCAACTTGCCCGCCACAAGGGCGCGACTCGGCGCAACTTGCCCGCCACAAGGGCGCGACTCGGCGCAACTTGCCCGCCGCCCGGGCAAGACGCGCCGACTCAGCACCCCCAGCCGGGCAAGACGCGCCGAGTCGGCGGGGTCAGCCCTCGGCAGAGGCGCGGGCGCGGGAGCGGCGCAGCGAGCGGCGGGCGGCGAGCACCTGGGTGAGCTGGCGGCCGCCGGTCGAGGTGGCCGGGCGGCGATGCGAGGTGAGGCGCGAGCGCACCGCGTGGGTGGTGGCGACCCGGAGCACGGCGTAGGGGCCGAGCGCGATCCGGGCCATGAAGCGGTTGCCGTCGCGCGAGCCCGCGACGGCCGCGGTGGCGACGTGCCCGATGCCGAGCTCCTCGGCCCACGAGACGGCGGTGTCCATCAGCGCGCTGCCGATGCCGTGGCGCCGGAACCGGGGCAGCACGTGCGGCGAGAGGGCGCGGACGATCGGCTCCCGGTTCAGCGCGGACATGGTGGTGGCCTGCAGGTGGACCGCACCGGCGAACTCGCCGTCGTACTCCGCCACGACGATCCGCTCGTCGGGCGTGCCGTCGACGCGCGCGAGCACGGCCTCGACGTCCGCGACCTGGTCCGCCCGACCGGTCCGGCGCAGGACGTCGGTCCAGAGCTCCGCGAGGGGTGCGGCGTCCAACGGATCGGCCGCGCGCAGCGACACCAGCGAACGGGTCATGGGTCCAGGCCTTCCAGGTCAAGCGTGACGCGCCGCGCTTCCCGTCCCCCGGACGCGGCACCACTGCAGGAGACTACGCTCAGCCGCGCCGTTCTGTCAGAGGAGTCCCGTGATCATCGGTATCGGTACCGTCGTCAACGTCGTCGCCGTCCTCGTCGGCAGCACCGTCGGCGTCCTCCTCGGCAACCGGCTGCCCGGCCGGACCCGCGACGTGGTGACCGACGCACTGGGCCTGGTCACACTGCTGATCGCCGGTACGTCGGCGATGGCGGTCCTCGACGGCGACCTGGCCGACCAGGTCGGCTCGAGCGCCCCGATGCTGATCGTGCTCGGCGCGCTGCTCATCGGCGGGATCGTCGGATCGCTGCTGCGGCTGGAGTCCCGGGTGGAGGGCTTCGGCGGCTGGCTGCAGCGCCGACTCGCGGGCGAGGCGTCCAGCGCGGACCGGCGCCGGTTCATCGAGGGCTTCGTGGTCTCGTCGCTGGTCTTCTGCACCGGTCCGCTGACGATCCTGGGGTCGCTCGACGACGGGCTGGGGAACGGCGCGGAGCAGCTCGTCCTCAAGTCCGCGCTCGACGGCTTCGCGGCGATCGCGTTCGCGGCGTCGTTCGGCTGGGGCGTGGCCGCCAGCGCGATCACGATCGTGGCCGTGCAGGGCTCGCTGACCCTGCTCGGGCTCGCCATCGGCGACGTACTCCCGGACGCCCACCTGGCCGCGATCACCGCCACCGGCGGCCTGCTGCTCGTGGGCGTGGCGCTGCGCCTCTTGCGCATCCGGGAGATCCCCGTCGCCGACCTGCTGCCGGCGCTGCTGGTCGCCCCGATCCTCGTCCAGGTCGTCGCGACCGTGCGCTGAGACGACACTCCCGCGGGACGAGCCCGTCGATCAGAGGTCGCCGCCGAGGTACGCCGCGCGCACCGACTCGTCGCCGGCGAGCTTGGCGCCGGTGCCGGAGCGGACGATCTCCCCGGTCTCCAGCACGTACGCCTGATCGGCCGCCTTGAGCGCCTGCGCGGCGTTCTGCTCCACGAGCAGCACGGTGGTGCCCTGCTCGTTGATCTCCTTGATGATCGCGAAGATCTGCTGGATCAGCTTGGGGGCCAGCCCCATCGACGGCTCGTCGAGCAGCACCAGCCGCGGGCGGGCCATCAGCGCGCGTCCGATCGCCAGCATCTGCTGCTCGCCGCCCGACAGCGTGCCGGCGACCTGCGTGATCCGCTCCTGCAGCCGGGGGAAGAGCCCGAGCGCGCGGTCCAGGTCGGCGGCCATCGCGGCCTTGTCCCGGCGCGCGTAGGCGCCCATGTCGAGGTTCTCGCGCACCGTCATGCCCGGGAAGATCCCGCGACCCTCGGGTGACTGGCTCAGTCCGAGCTTCACCCGCTCGTACGGCGGCAGGTGCGTGATGTCCTTGCCGTCGAAGACGACCCGGCCCTCACGCACCCGGCGCAGGCCGGACAGGGTCTTCATCGTCGTCGTCTTGCCGGCGCCGTTCGCGCCGATCAGGGTGACGACGGACCCCTCCTCGACGGTGAAGCCGATGTCGCGGATCGCCTCGATGTGGCCGTAGTTGACGCACAGCCCGTCGACCTCAAGAAGCATCTTCTTCGTCCACTCCGAGGTAGGCGGCGATGACGGCCGGGTTGTCGCGGATCTCCGCCGGGGTGCCCTCGGCGATCTTGCGGCCGAACTCGAGCACCACGATCCGGTCGGTGACGCCCATCACCAGGCGCATGTCGTGCTCGATCAGCAGCACCGTGATGCCCTGGTCGCGCACCTTGCGGATCAGCTCCATCAGCCGCTGCTTCTCCGCCGGGTTGAAGCCGGCGGCCGGCTCGTCGAGACAGAGCAGCTTGGGGTGCGTGGCCATCGCGCGGGCGATCTCCAGCCGGCGCTGGTCGCCGTACGAGAGGTTCTCGGCCAGCTCGTCGGCCCGGCCGCGGACGCCGACGAAGTCCAGCAGCTCGAGCGCCTCCTCCCGGGCCGCCGCCTCGGTACGCCGGTGCAGCGGCGTACGGAACAGCGCGTTGAGCAGCCCCACCCTGCTGCGGGCGTCGGCACCGACCATCACGTTCTCCAGCGCGGTCATGGCCCGGAAGAGACGGATGTTCTGGAACGTGCGCGCGATCCCGAGCTTGGTGATCCGGTGTCGCTTCATCCTCGCCAGCCGGGTCCCGGCGAAGCGGATCTGGCCGCTGGTCGGCTGATAGACGCCGGTCATCACGTTGAAGCACGTGGTCTTGCCCGCGCCGTTGGGCCCGATCAGGCCGAGGATCTCGCCCTCCTCGATGTCGAACGACACCGAGTCGAGGGCGGTCACGCCACCGAACCGGATCGTGACGTCGTCGACCTCGAGCAGCGCCGAGCGGGTGGGGTTCTCAGACATCGACCGGCTCTCCTTCCAGCTCGTCGATCTTCTCCTGGGCCGCGATCGCGCGCCTGGTCCGGCGCGGCGGCAGCAGGCCCTGCGGCCGCCAGATCGCCAGCAGCATCAGCGCCAGGCCGAAGAACATCAGTCGGTAGTCGGCGAAGTCG
Source organism: Nocardioides hungaricus (assembly GCF_054782915.1). Classification (NCBI taxonomy): domain Bacteria; kingdom Bacillati; phylum Actinomycetota; class Actinomycetes; order Propionibacteriales; family Nocardioidaceae; genus Nocardioides; species Nocardioides hungaricus. The sequence goes on from NZ_BAAGRO010000035.1 coordinate 133,080, forward strand.
CGGAACCGCTCGGGCAGGTAGGCGACGATGGCGCCGCCGAGGATCGCACCCCAGCGGTTGCCGGCCCCGCCGACGATGACCGCGGCCACGAAGAGCATCGACAGCAGCAGCGGGAAGCTCTGCGGGTTGATGTAGCCGCTCTGGCTGCTGGCGTAGAACGAGCCGGAGAGCCCGCCGATCGCCGCGCCCATCGCGAACGCGAGCAGCTTGTAGCGGAACGTCGGCACGCCCATCAGCTCGGCGGCGTCCTCGTCCTCCCGGGTCGCCTCCCATGCCCGGCCGACGCGGCTGGACAGGATCATCTTGTCGGCGACGAAGACGAGGATCAGGACCGTCAGCACCAGCCAGTAGTAGGGCACGGCGTCGAGCGCACCGAAGGTCAGGAAGTGGGTCTGGCGCTCACGGTCGATCGAGGGCACCAGGCCGTTCCACTCCAGGCGCGGGATCGCGAACCAGCCGCCCGGGTCGTACGGCGGCTTCGGCTCGGGGCCGAGGTTGTTCGGGTGCGGGATGTTCTTGATGCCTGCGGCCGCGCCCAGCCACTCGACGTTGGTCACCGTGATCCGGATGATCTCTCCGAACCCGAGCGTGACGATGGCCAGGTAGTCACCGCGCACGCGCAGGGTGGGTGCACCCAGGATCACGCCGGTCAGCATCGTGACGGCGATGGCGAGCGGCAGCGCCAGGAAGAACGGCCAGGAGAAGTGGTACGTCGTCAGCACGGCCGTCGTGTAGGCCCCGACGCAGTAGAACCCGACGTACCCGAGGTCCAGCAGGCCGGCGTAGCCGATGACGATGTTGAGCCCGAGCGCGACCAGCGCGAACGCGATGACGCGGAACATCACGCCGCCGAAGTCGATGCTGGTCGTCGTCACGACCGGCGGTCGCAGGAGCGGCAGTGCGTAGACGAGGACCAGCAGCAGCGTGACGACGAGGACCTTGAAGATCCTGGGCTGGGCGCTGTACCGGTCGACCAGACGGTTCCAGCCGTCTCCGATGCGTCCGGACATCACGCACGCGCCTTTCCGAGGGACTCGCCCAGGATGCCGGATGGACGGACCAGGAGGATCAGGACCAGCAGCACGAACGAGACGACGTCTCGCCACTGGTTGCCGAAGACGGCCGCGCCCCAGTTCTCCATGACGCCGAGGACCAGCCCGCCGAGCAGGGCGCCGCGCAGGTTGCCGATGCCGCCCATGACCGCGGCGGTGAACGCCTTGACGCCGAGGAGGAAGCCGGCGCTCTGCTTGGTCGAGCCGATCTTCATCATGTACAGGGTCGCGGCGACGCCCGCCGCGAGGCCGCCGATGAGGAAGGTGATCTGCACGACCCGGTTCGAGTTGACGCCCATCAGGGCCGCGGACTCCGGGTCCTGGGCCACCGACCGGATGCCGCGGCCGAACCGCGTACGGCGCACGAGCTGGTCGAGGACCACCATCATCACCAGGGCCGCGACGATGATCGTCAGGTCCACGTCGGTGACCGTGTAGCCGCCGATGTCGAACAGGCCGCGTGGCTGGATCGCCACCGGGTTGGAGTAGACGTCACGCGCCTTGTCGGGGCTGACGTAGTCGGCCAGCTTGCCGTCCAGCCCGACCCAGCCGGCCAACCGGTCGCGCAGCCCCATCGCCTCGGCCAGCGCGAAGGACGCGCCGATGGCCGAGATCAGGCAGATCAGCTTCGGCGCGCCCTTCTTGATCAGCGGCCGGTAGGCGACGCGCTCGAGCAGCAGCGCGATGAGTGCCGACATCGCCATGGCCGCGACCAGCGCGACCAGCAGGGTCGGTGCGGCCCTCCCGAGGCTCCACGTCGCCGAGCCGGTGCCGTGCAGGAGCACGAAGACCCACGCCACGGCGAAGGTCCCGTACATGAAGACCTCTGAGTGGGCGAAGTTGATGAGCTGCAGGACGCCGTACACCATCGTGTAGCCCAGGGCGATGAGCGCGTAGATCGCGCCGAACACCAGGCCGCCGACGGTGAAGCTGAGGAAGCTGTCGAAGCTGCCGAAGAGGGCACCGAAATCCAAGGGAGGTCTCCTCCGTCGAGCTGATGGGCTGCGGCCGGGCGACTCCCCGGCCGCAGCCCGTGTCAGTGCCGCAGGCGATCGGGACTAGGAGATCGCCTGCGGGTTCTCGACGTCCAGCTTGCCGTCCTTGACGAAGTAGGCGTAGATCTTCGACTCCTTGATGTCGCCGTTCTCGTCGAAGGCGATCGGGCCGCTGATGCCGTCGCCGGTGTAGCTGCCGATGAAGTTGTTGATCTCCTCCGGCGTCGAGGCGCCGTCCTGGAGCGCGGCGAGGAAGATGTTCGCCGCGTCGTAGGACTGGGTGGCGTACAGGCCCGAGGCGCTGAAGCCCGACGGCGGCGGGCCGGCGGGGGCCGAGAGGACAGCTCCCTCCGCGGCGTCGGCACCGGCGACCTTCACGAAGCTCGGGTCCTCCGAGCCGTCACCCGACATGAAGGTGCCCGTGAAGCCGCCCTGGCGCAGCGCCTTGGCGAGCAGGCCCGCCTCGGTGTAGTAGCCACCGTAGAAGACCGCGTCGGCACCGGAGGCCTTGACCTTGGTGACGGCGGCCGACATGTCGGTCTGGCCGACCGAGATCTGGTCCGAGTCGACGAGCGCGCTGCCCAGCGCCTCCTTGACCGTGCCGGCGAGGCCCTTGCTGTAGTCCTGGCCGTCGTCGATGACGAAGACCTTGGTCGCGCCGGCGGTGCCGGTCAGGTACGCCGCGTCGGCCTTGCCCTGGGCGTCGTCGTTGCCGATGACGCGGTGCCAGGTGGTCCAGCCCTGCTGGGTGATCGTGACGTTGGTGGCCGATGGGGAGATCGACGGCAGACCGGCCTCGAAGAAGGTCTTGCCGGTCGCGAGCGACTCACCGGAGAACCCGGGACCGATCAGGCCGAAGATGGTGTCGTCGTTGACGATCTGGGTGGCCAGGCCCGGCGCGGTGTCAGGGCTGCCCTGCGAGTCGAACGTCTTCAGGCTGACCTGGCAGTCGGGGTTCTTGTCGTTGTACTCCTTCAGCGCCAGGTCGATGCCACCGACCATGTTCTGGCCGAGCGCACCGGCGTCGCCGGTGAGGGCGCCCATGAAGGCCAGGCTCTTGCCACAGAGGTCGCTGGTGCTGGTGCCCGAGCTCGGACCGCCCTCAGCCCCCTCACTGCCGCCGGAGTCGCTGCCGCAGGCGCTGAGCATCAGACCCGTGGCGGCCACGGCGGCCAGCACTCGGGCCGACTTGGTGAAGCGAATCATGGAAGTCCCTCCAATCAGACTCATGGACTCCGCACCGGACGGCTCGGAGAATGAAGTGTCGATCGCGGACAACCTAGTGGCTCGGGACGCGTTCGCCGCAAGGTTTGTCCCGCCCATGTCGTCACGTTGTCGATTTGTGACCTTCAGGGGCGCGCGGCGGCCGTCGGGCCCCGCCTCGCGCCGTGCCACCGCGCGGGTCAGCCCGCGATGCCCGGGCCGTGCTCGATCACGCCGTCGGCGACCTGACGCATCGACAGCCGCAGGTCCATCGCGGTCTTCTGGATCCACCGGAACGCCTCCGGCTCGGAGAGCGAGAGCTCCTTCTGGAGCACACTCTTGGCGCGGTCGACCGCCTTGCGGGTCTCGATCCGCTCGGTCAGGTCGGCGACCTCGGCCTCCAACATGGCCAGCTCGGCGAACCGGCTCACGGCCATCTCGATCGCGGGCACCAGGTCGGACTGGGTGAACGGCTTCACCAGGTAGGCCATCGCCCCGGCGTCGCGGGCCCGCTCGACCAGGTCGCGCTGGGAGAACGCCGTGAGGATGACGACCGGGGCGATCCGCTGCCCCGCGATCCGCTCGGCCGCGGCGATCCCGTCGAGCACCGGCATCTTCACGTCCAGGATCACCAGGTCGGGACGCAGCTCCTCGGCCAGTGCGACGGCGGTCGCGCCGTCGCCGGCCTGGCCGACGACCTGGTAGCCCTCCTCGGCGAGCATCTCGGCGAGGTCCATCCGGATCAGCACCTCGTCCTCGGCGATGACGACGCGGCGGCTCGACGCTGCCGCCTCGGGGCGCACGGGCTGGCTCACGGGCAGCAGGGTAACCGGCTCCCCTCCGGCGTACCCGGCCGGCTCGGCGGGCCGGTCCCCTTCGGATAGGGTTCCTTTGCTCTTGGCCCCGGTAGCCCAACGGCAGAGGCGATGCTCTCAAACAGCATTCAGTGTGGGTTCGAATCCCACCCGGGGCACCCGGGGCACCTCGGCCTCGTCAGATGCACCCTCCCGCGAGAGGCAGCGCCAGCCCGCCCGCATCCAGCTCCTGCTCGATCAGAGTGGCGATCCGGTCGACATCGGCCTGAACGTCTCCCGCCACCTCGACGACGTCGCCTTGCTCCGCACGCAGAGTCATGATCATCAGCGCTGAACTCGAGTCCACACCGTCGATCGTGACCGTGGACGACAGCCCGGCGGCCGCGTGCGCGATCTTCGACGCAGGGCGGGCGTGGAGGCCGACCGAAGAGCCGACCTTCGCAGTCACCCTGGGCATGCGTCGTCCTTCACGGGTAGCGGATGGCAATGACCAGTCTTCACCATTCGGCGGCTGCCCGGGGCGCGGGCGGCGCCGTAGCCTGCTCCCATGGCGGGTGTCCGGGTGGCGGTCGTCGCGGCCGGGCCGCCTGACCGGCGTCACGCTGCCCGCGAGCAGCGGCGACCGCGACTGCCCCCAGCCGCTGCTGGCCAAGGAGCGTACGGTCGGGTCGTGACCACGGTGAACGTCGGCCAGGCGAAGACAGAGCTCTCCCGGTTGATCGCCCTCGCCCTGACCGGGGAGGACGTGCAGATCGCACGCGACGGCGTCCCGGTGGTGCGGCTGGTCGCACTCGAGACGGATCCGGGCGTCCGGTTCCTCGCCGCGAGCGGCTCGCTGGCGGGGGAGATCCGGATCGGCGACGACTTCGAGCTCACCGACGCCGAGCTCGACGAGATGCTCGGCCCCGTGAGGCTGCTCCTCGACACCCATGTCGTCCTCTGACACCCGTTCGACCGACTGAATCATCGCCCAGGCCATGATCGAAGGTCTGACCGTCGTCACGGCCGACACCCGCTTCCACGCCTACGAGATCCGACTGCTGGAGGCATGACTCCCGTCCTCGACCGGTGGCAACGGGAGTTCGTGGGGACGGATCGGGGGCCTCACCGGGGATCCACGATGGCGAGCACGCTCTCCTCGGGAGTGCCTGCGATGGGGACCTGTCCGGATGTCACGCCGTGCGTCAGGCGCTGCATGATCTCGTTGGCCGGCGCAGCGAGGCCCGCGAGACGTGCGAGCCGGACGATCTCGCCGCAGAGGTAGTCGACCTCGGTGGGCTGTCCTCTCGTCGCGCTCTGCCACAGCGAGCCGCCCGGGCGCGGGCCGTCGATGTCGTGCAGTTGCAGCAGGTCGGCGCGGCGCGCCTCGTCCTCGGCAGCCGATGCGTACTCGATCAGGTGATGGTCGAGTACCGATCGTGCCTCGTCCTGGAGCAAGTCGGTCAGCGGGCCTCCCCGAGCCGCCGGCCCGCAGACCGCCTCGACTGCGTTGCCGAGGTTGGTGATGAGCTTGGTGTACTTCCATCGGGCGATGTCCGCGACCGCTCGGGACGAGTAGCCGGCCGCCTGCCAATCACGCGCGATCGCCTCGCCGACCTCTGAGCTGCCGGACGGGTACCGGCCGACGTCCAAGATGCCGACCGTCGGTGCGGAGTAGGCGGCGACCACGCCGGGCTCCAGGTGGAGCGTCGGGCACTGCACCAGGACCCCGTAGACGTTCGCGAACCATCGCAGCGCCTCGCGCTCGTTGCCGACGCCGTTCTGCGCGCAGACGACGTGGACACCGGGTGGGGCGGCGCCCGCCAGCTGGGACAGGACGGTGCCGGTGTCCTGGCTCTTCACCGCGATGACGACCACGTGGTCGTCGGCAAGGTCGATGTCGTCGACGCTCGACGACACGTCGAGCGGCACCCGACGATCGCCGTCCGGCCGACGCAGGAGCAGTCCGTGTCGTCGTACGGCGTCGGCGTGCGGGCCGGGCCGCGCCACCGCGACCACGTCGCTGCCCGACACGTGGAGCAGGCCGGCCAGCGTTCCACCGATCCCACCCAGGCCGACGATCACGTAGCGCACTGCGACCCCTCGCTGCGATGCATCTCGCCCTGACTCGAAACGCTCAGCTCGACCGGCGGTACGCCGGCGCCACCTCGTTGATCGCGTCGCCCATCCGGTGGATGCGCAGCGCGTTGGTGGAGCCGGGGATGCCCGGGGGCGAGCCGGCGATGATCACGACCAGGTCGCCCTCCTTGACCCGGCCGATCTGGAGCAGCTGCTCGTCGACCTGGCGGACCATCTCGTCGGTGTGCTCCACCGGCTGGGTCTTGAAGGTCTCGACGCCCCACGTCAGCGCCAGCTGCGAGCGCACCTGGGCGAGCGGGGTGAAGGCCAGGACCGGGATCGGGCCGCGGAGGCGGGACATCCGCTTGGCCGAGTCGCCGGACTGGGTGAACGCGACGACGTACGCGGCGCCGACGCGCTCGGCGACCTCGGCCGCCGCCTTGGCGATCACGCCGCCGCGGGTGTGCGGGTCCCAGTCGATCTCGGCGATCGTGCGGGCCCCCTCCGAGAGCGCGTGCTGCTCGGTGGCGGCGATGATCCGGGCCATCGTCTCGACGGTGTGCACGGGGTACTCCCCCACGCTGGTCTCGCCGGAGAGCATCACCGCGTCCGCGCCGTCGAGCACGGCGTTGGCGACGTCGGACGCCTCGGCCCGCGTCGGAGCCGGGTTGCTGATCATCGACTCGAGCATCTGGGTCGCGACGATGACCGGCTTGGCGTTGAGGCGGGCCTTCTCGACGATCCGCTTCTGCAGGAACGGCACGTCCTCGAGCGGGCACTCCACGCCGAGGTCGCCGCGCGCGACCATGAAGCCGTCGAAGGCCGCGATGATGTCGTCGAGGTTGTCGATCGCCTGCGGCTTCTCGATCTTGGCGATGACGGGCACACGCACGCCCATCTCGTCCATGACCCGCCGCACGTCGTCGACGTCCGCGGCGTCGCGCACGAAGCTCAGCGCGATGAAGTCGACGGTGAGCCCGAGCGCGAAGCGCAGGTCGCGCTCGTCCTTCTCCGACAGCGCCGGCACCGAGACCGCGACGCCGGGCAGGTTGATGCCCTTGTGGTCGCTGACCCTGCCGCCGACGAGCACCTCGGTGACGACGTCGGTCTCGTCGACCGCCGTCACCCGCAGTCGGACCTTGCCGTCGTCGATGAGCAGCGGGTCGCCGGGCTGCACGTCGCCGGGGAGTCCCGGGTACGTCGTACCGCAGATCGTGTCGTCGCCCGGCACGTCGCGGGTGGTGATGGTCCACTCCTGGCCGCGGCGCAGGACCACCGAGCCGTCGGCGAACGTCTCGAGGCGGATCTTGGGCCCCTGGAGGTCGGCGAAGATGCCGACCCCGTGGCCGCTGGCGTCGGAGGCCTCGCGCACGAGGCGGTATGCCTCGGCGTGGTCCTCGTGGCTGCCGTGGCTCATGTTCAGCCGGGCGACGTCCATCCCGGCGTACACGAGCTCGCGGATCCGCCGCGCGGAGGCGGTGGCCGGGCCGAGGGTGCAGACGATCTTGGCTCTACGCACGTGCCTCAGCCTACCGCGACTTTGATCGTTCAAATGATCAGCCTCCCGCCGGTTCAGACAACCAGGGGGCGCTCCGTGGGCGGGATCGGCGCCGGCAGCGTGGTCGACCCGGTGAGGTAGCGGTCCACCGCGGCGGCGGCGGCCCGGCCCTCGGCGATCGCCCACACGATCAGCGACTGGCCGCGGCCGGCGTCGCCGGCCACGAAGACCCCGTCGACCGAGGACAGGTAGGACGCGTCCCGCGCGACGTTGCCGCGCTCGTCGAGGTCGACGCCGAGCTGCTCGACCAGGCCGTCGGTCTCCGGGCCGGTGAAGCCCATCGCGAGCAGCACCAGCTCCGCCGCGATCTCGCGCTCGGTGCCCTCGACCTCGGTGAACCTGCCGTCCTCGAAGGCCACGTCGACGAGCCGCAGCGCGCGGACGTTGCCCTGCTCGTCGGCGAGGAACTCCTTGGTCGAGACGGCGTAGACCCGGTCGCCGGCCTCCTCGTGCGCCGAGGAGACCCGGAAGATCATCGGGTATGTCGGCCACGGCTGGCCCGCGGGCCGCCCCTCGGGCGGCTCGGGCATGATCTCCAGCTGCGTGATCGACGCGGCACCCTGCCGGGTGGACGTGCCGAGGCAGTCCGCACCGGTGTCGCCGCCGCCGATGATGACGACGTTCTTGCCGGTGGCAGTGATCTGGCCTTCGACCTCCTCGCCGAGCGCGACCCGGTTGGCCTGCGGGAGGAACTCCATCGCCTGGTGGATCCCGCCGATCTCCCGGCCGGTGGCCGGCAGGTCACGGGCGGCGGTCGCGCCGATCGCGAGCACGACGGCGTCGTACCGCTCCCTGAGCCGGTCGCCGGTGAGCTCGCCGCCGACGTCGACGCCGGCGCGGAAGACCGTGCCCTCCCTTCGCATCTGCTCCAGGCGCTTGTCGAGGTACTGCTTCTCCATCTTGAACTCGGGGATGCCGTAGCGGAGCAGGCCGCCGATCTTGTCGGCGCGCTCGTAGACCGCGACCGTGTGGCCGGCGCGGGTGAGCTGCTGCGCGGCGGCCAGACCGGCGGGGCCGGAGCCGATCACCGCGACGGTGCGGCCCGAGAGCCACTCGGGCGGCTGGGGCCGGACCAGGCCGGACTCCCACGCCCGGTCGATGATCGCGACCTCGACGTTCTTGATCGTCACCGGATCCTGGTTGATGCCCAGCACGCAGGCGGTCTCGCAGGGCGCCGGGCAGAGCCGGCCGGTGAACTCCGGGAAGTTGTTGGTCGCGTGCAGGCGCTCGATCGCGCCCTCCCAGTCGTCGCGCCAGACCAAGTCGTTCCACTCCGGGATGAGGTTCCCGAGCGGGCAGCCCTGGTGGCAGAACGGGATGCCGCAGTCCATGCAGCGGCCCGCCTGGGTGCCGATGATCGGGAGCAGCGCGCGGCCGGCGCTGCCCGGGTAGACCTCGTTCCAGTCCTTCACTCGCTCGTCCACCGGGCGCCGCTCGGCGACCTCCCGGCCGTGCTTGAGGAATCCGCGCGGGTCAGCCATGGAGTGCCTCCATCATCGCGTGGGCGGTCGCGTTCTCGTCGAGGCCGTCGGCCTCCGCCTTGGCCTTCGCCTCGAGGGACTTGCGGTAGTCGGTGGGCATGATCTCGGTGAACCTCGTCAGCGAGGTCTCCCAGTCGGCGAGCAGCGCCTCGGCGACCGTGGAGCCGGTCTCCTCGAGGTGCCCCCGGACCAGCTGCTCGAGCTCCGCGGCCGCGTCGCCGGTGACGGGGCCGAGCTCGACCAGCTCGGGGTTGACCCGCTGCTCCTCGAGGTCGAGCACCCAGGCGACGCCGCCGGACATGCCCGCGGCGAAGTTGCGGCCGGTCCTGCCGAGTACGGCGACGCGGCCGCCGGTCATGTACTCGCAGCCGTGGTCGCCCACGCCCTCGGTCACGGCCCGGACGCCGGAGTTGCGGACGCAGAACCGCTCGCCCACGCCGCCGCGGATGAAGATCTCGCCCGACGTCGCGCCGTAGGCGATCACGTTGCCGGCGATGATCTGCTCGCTCGCCTCGAACGTCGCCGCGCGGTCGGGCCGCACCACGATCCGGCCTCCGGAGAGCCCCTTGCCGAGGTAGTCGTTCGCGTCGCCCTCGAGCCGCAGCGTCATGCCCCTCGGCACGAACGCGCCGAACGACTGGCCCGCCGACCCGGTGAAGGTCAGGTCGATGGTGCCCTCGGGCAGCCCCTCGCCGCCGTACCTCTTGGTGACCTCGTGGCCCAGGATCGTGCCGACGGTGCGGTTGACGTTGCGGATCCGCACCTGCGCGCGGACCGGCTCGCCGCGCTCGAGCGCGTCCTTCGCGAGCGGGACCAGCTCGGTGACGTCCAATGCCCTCGCCAGGCCGTGCTCCTGCTGCTTGGTGCAGTGGAGGTCCTGCTCCGGGAAGGCATCGCGGTCGGGCTGGTGCAGGATCGGCGCCAGGTCGAGGCCGGCGGCCTTCCAGTGGTCGACCGCCCGCGTGGCGTCGAGGCTGGCGACCTGGCCGATCGCCTCGTCGAGCGAGCGGAAGCCGAGCCCGGCGAGCAGCTCGCGGACCTCCTCGGCGACGTACTCGAAGAAGTTGACGACGTACTCGGCCTTGCCGGAGTAGCGCTCGCGCAGCACCGGGTTCTGCGTCGCGACGCCCACGGGGCAGGTGTCGAGGTGACAGACCCGCATCATGATGCAGCCGGAGACCACCAGCGGGGCCGAGGCGAAGCCGTACTCCTCCGCGCCGAGCAGCGCGGCGACGACGACGTCGCGGCCGGTCTTGAGCTGGCCGTCGGTCTGCACGACGATCCGGTCGCGCAGGCCGTTGAGCAGCAGCGTCTGCTGGGTCTCGGCGAGGCCGAGCTCCCAGGGGCCGCCGGCGTGCTTGAGCGAGGTCAGCGGCGCCGCGCCGGTGCCGCCGTCGTGGCCGGAGATGAGCACCACGTCGGCGTGCGCCTTGGAGACGCCGGCCGCGACCGTGCCGACGCCGACCTCGGAGACCAGCTTCACGTGGATGCGGGCCCGCGGGTTGGCGTTCTTGAGGTCGTGGATCAGCTGCGCCAGGTCCTCGATCGAGTAGATGTCGTGGTGCGGCGGCGGGCTGATCAGGCCCACGCCCGGCGTCGAGTGCCGGGTCCGGGCCACCCAGGGGTAGACCTTGTTGCCGGGCAGCTGGCCGCCCTCGCCGGGCTTCGCGCCCTGTGCCATCTTGATCTGGATGTCGTCGGAGTTGGTGAGGTACTCCGCCGTCACGCCGAACCGGCCGGACGCGACCTGCTTGATCGAGCTGCGCCGCTCCGGGTCGTAGAGCCGCTCCGGGTCCTCGCCGCCCTCGCCGGTGTTGGACTTGCCGCCCAGCCGGTTCATCGCGATCGCGAGCGTCTCGTGCGCCTCCATCGAGATCGAGCCGTAGGACATCGCGCCCGTGGAGAACCGCTTGACGATCTCCGAGACCGGCTCGACCTCGTCGACCGAGATCGGCGGCCGGCCGGCCTCCTCGGCGCTCTTGAGCCGGAAGAGCCCGCGCAGCGTCATCAGCCGCTGCGACTGCTCGTCGACCCGCGCGGTGTACTGCTTGAAGACGTCGTAGCGGCCGCTGCGCGTGGCGTGCTGCAGCCGGAACACGGTCTCGGGGTCGAACAGGTGCGGCTCGCCCTCACGGCGCCACTGGTACTCGCCGCCGACCTCGAGCTCGCGGTGTGCCGGCGAGATGCCGCCGCGCGGGTACGCCGTGGCGTGCCGGCGTGCGACCTCCTCCGCGATCACGTCGAGCTCGATGCCGCCGAGCTTGGAGGTGGTGCCGGTGAAGTACTTGTCGACGACCACCTGCGAGAGGCCGACCGCCTCGAAGATCTGGGCACCGGTGTACGACGCGACCGTCGAGACGCCCATCTTCGACATCACCTTGAGCACGCCCTTGCCGAGCGCCTTGACCAGGTTGGCGACCGCCTTCTCGCCGTCGACCTTGACGTAGTAGCCCTCGCGCGCGAGGTCCTCGACGGACTCCATCGCGAGGTAGGGGTTGACCGCGGCGGCGCCGTACCCGACGAGCGTGGCGACGTGGTGGACCTCGCGGACGTCGCCGGCCTCGACGAGCAGGCCGACCTGGGTGCGGGTCTTCTCGCGGACCAGGTGGTGGTGCACGGCGCCGGTGAGCAGCAGCGACGGGATCGGCGCGAGCTCGGCGGTGCAGTGCCGGTCGGAGAGCACGATGACGCGGGCGCCCTCGGCGATCGCCGCGGACACCTCCGCGCAGATCTCGTCGATCCGCCGCGCCATCGCCGCGCCCCCGCCCTCGACCGGGTAGAGGCCCCGCGAGACGTGCGTGATGAAGCCCGGCATGTCCCCGTCGCGGTTGATGTGCCGGACCTTGGCCAGGTCGTCGTTGGAGATGACCGGGAACGGCAGCACGACCATCCGGCAGGACGCCGGCGTCGGCTGGAGCAGGTTGGCCTCCGGGCCGATGGTGCCGGCCAGCGAGGTGACGAGCTCCTCGCGGATGGCGTCCAGCGGCGGGTTGGTGACCTGCGCGAAGAGCTGGCTGAAGTAGTCGAACAGCAGCCGCGGCTTGTCGCTGAGCGCCGCGATGGGGGTGTCGGTGCCCATCGAGCCGATCGGCTCGGCACCGGTGTTCGCCATCGGGGTGAGCAGGACGCGGAGCTCCTCCTCGGTGTAGCCGAAGACCTGCTGGCGGCGGGTGACCGAGGCGTGTGTGTGCACGATGTGCTCGCGGTCCGGTACGTCGTCGAGGTGGATCAGGCCGGCGTGCAGCCACTCGTCGTACGGGTGCTCGGCCGCGAGCTCGGCCTTGACCTCCTCGTCCTCGATGATCCGGTGCTCGTCGGTGTCGACGAGGAACATCCGGCCCGGCTGGAGCCGGCCCTTGCGGACCACGGTCGCGGGGTCGAGGTCGAGGACGCCGACCTCGGAGGCGAGGACGACCAGGCCGTCGTCGGTGACCCAGTAGCGCGAGGGGCGCAGGCCGTTGCGGTCGAGGACCGCGCCGATCTGCGAGCCGTCGGTGAACACCACGCAGGCGGGGCCGTCCCAGGGCTCCATCATCGCGGAGTGGAACTCGTAGAAGGCGCGCCGCTTGGCGTCCATCTCGCCGTGGTTCTCCCACGCCTCGGGGATCATCATCAGCACCGAGTGCGGCAGCGAGCGGCCGCCCATGTGCAGCAGCTCGAGCACCTCGTCGAACGACGCGGAGTCGGACGCGCCGGGCGTGCAGATCGGGTAGAGCCGCTCGAGGTCGCCCGGGATCACGTCGGAGGCGAGCAGCGCCTCGCGGGCGCGCATCCAGTTGCGGTTGCCCATCACGGTGTTGATCTCGCCGTTGTGGGCGATGAACCGGAACGGGTGGGCCAGCGGCCAGCTCGGGAAGGTGTTGGTCGAGAAGCGAGAGTGGACGACGGCCAGCGCCGAGGTCACCCGCTCGTCGAGCAGGTCGGGGAAGAACCGGTCGAGCTGGTCGGTGGTCAGCATGCCCTTGTAGACCAGGGTCCGCGACGAGAGCGACGGGAAGTACGCGTCGGTCTCGTGCTCGACCCGCTTGCGCAGGCAGAAGGCCAGCCGCTCCAGCGCCATGCCGGTCACCCGCGAGCCGGAGCCCGCGACGAAGAGCTGGGCGAACGCCGGCATCACGCCGAGCGCCATGCCGCCGAGCTCGCCGGGGTCGGTGGGCACCTCGCGCCAGCCGAGGACGGTCAGGCCCTCCTCGGCCGCGATCTCCTCGACCCGGGCGCGGGTCTTGGCGACCTGCTCGTCGTCGCCGGGGAGGAACGCCGTGCCCACGGCGTACGCGTGCTGCGGCGGGAGCTCGAAGTCCACGACCGCGCGCAGGAACCCGTCGGGCACCTGGAGCAGGATGCCGGCGCCGTCGCCGGTGTTCTGCTCGGCGCCCGCGGCGCCGCGGTGGTCGAGGTTGCGCAGGGCGGTGATGCCCTGCTTGACGATGTCGTGGCTGGCGACGCCGGTCAGGGTGGCGACGAAGGCCACGCCGCACGCGTCGTGCTCGTGGCGGGGGTCGTACAGCCCTTGGGGCGGCGGGAATGCGTGCGAGTACGGCACCGGGCATTCTCCCGTCGTCTCTGCGCCGACAGGGCCCCACGACGTTGTCGGGCCGGCGCCGGCGGATCGGCAATGCGATGGAGCGGTGTTGCGGGGGACGACATTGGCCCTAGCGGAGAGTTCAGGCTACCACCCGGTCAGGCCGGGGACGCGCCGTCCTCCTCCACGCGGACGGCGGGCTCCGGCCGCTCGACGTAGACGCTGTGCTCCCGGCCCGGATGACGGCGCGCGCTGACCACGAACCACACCAGGCCCACCAGGAACATCGCGATCGAGGTCCACACGTTGAGCCGCAGGCCCAGCACGTCGTCGAGCTGGACGCCGTCGACGCGGAGCATCTCGATCCAGGCGCGACCTGCGGTGTAGGCCATGATGTAGAGCGCGACGACGCGGCCGTAGCCGAGCTGGAAGCGGCGGTCGGCCCAGATGATCGCCGCGAACGCCGCCAGGCACCACAGGCTCTCGTAGAGGAACGTCGGGTGGAAGGTCGTGCCGGGCGGGTAGCCGGCGTTCACCGCGGTGCTGTCGCTCACCGAGAGCGCCCAGGGGAGGTCGGTCGGCCGGCCGAAGAGCTCCTGGTTGAACCAGTTGCCCCAGCGACCGAACGCCTGCGCGACGAGGACGCCGGGCGCGACCGCGTCGAGGACGGGGAGCAGCCTGATGCCCTTGCGCCGGGCGCCGATCACCATGCCCAGGGCGCCCATCGCGATCGCGCCCCAGACACCGAGGCCGCCGCGCCAGACGTAGAGCGCCTCGATCGGGCTGCCGCCCTCGCCGAAGTAGAGCTGGTTGTCGGTGATCACGTGGTAGAGCCGGCCGCCGACCAGGCCGAACGGCACCGCCCAGATGGCCAGGTCCTGGATCTCGCCGGGCTTGCCGCCGCGGGCGACCCAGCGCTTCTCGCCGATCCAGATCGCGGCGACGATGCCGAGGATGATCGCGAGCGCGTAGCCGCGCAGGGGCAGCGGCCCGAGGTACCAGACGCCCTCGGAGGGGCTCGGGATCGACAGTGCGGTGAGCATCGGCTACCTCAGTTCGGCGGGGTGGAGTGGGCGACGGCGCGGCGGACTCCCCCGGCCAGGTCCTCGGTGAGCGCGGTGAGCGCGGGCAGGCCCTCGCGCAGCGCGCGGACGAACGCCGTGCCCACGATCACGCCGTCCACGTGAGCCGAGAGGTCCGCGGCCTGCGCGCGGGTGCTGACCCCGACGCCCACGCCGACCGGGAGATCGGTGGCGGCCCTGGTCCGGCCGATCAGGGGCGCGACCCCCGCCGCGGTCGCCTGCGTCGTGCCGGTGACGCCCATGATGCCGGTGGCGTAGACGAAGCCACGGCAGCTGCTGGTGGTCATCGCGATCCGCTCGTCGGTCGACGAGGGCGCGACGAGGAAGACCTTGTCCAGGTCACGGGCGTCGGCCGCCTCGATCCAGTCGGGCACGACATCGGGCGTCACGTCGGGGGTGATCAGGCCCGCGCCGCCCGCGTCGTGGAGCTGCTGGGCGAAGTGGTCGACGCCGCGGCGCGCGATGGGGTTCCAGCTGGTCATCACGAGCGTGGGGGCCCCGGTCGCCGCGACCGCCTCCACCACCCGGAACAGGTCATCGAGGCGGAAGCCGGCGTCGAGGGCCTCCTGGACCGCGGCCTGGATGACCGGCCCGTCCATGACCGGGTCGCTGTAGGGCAGGCCGACCTCGATGATGTCGCACCCGGCCGCGACCATCGCCTTGATCGCCTCGATCGAGCCGGCGATGTCGGGGAAACCGGCGGGCAGGTAGCCGACCAGCGCCGCGCGACCGTCCGCCTTCGCCTTCTCGAAGACCACGCTCGTGCTCACTCGGGCTCCCCCGTCTCGGCGTTCGCGTCGCCCAGCCCGAACCAGCTCATCGCGGTCTCCATGTCCTTGTCGCCGCGGCCCGAGAGGTTGACCAGCAGGGTCTGGCCCGGCCGCTCCTCGGCGAGCCGCAGCACGCCGGCCAGCGCGTGCGCCGACTCGACCGCCGGGATGATCCCCTCGGTGCGCGCGAGCAGTGCCATCGCGGACATCGCCTCGGCGTCGGTGACCGGGAGGTACGTCGCCCGCCCGACGTCCGAGAGGTACGCGTGCTGCGGGCCGACGCCCGGGTAGTCCAGGCCCGCGGAGATCGAGTGCGACTCGATGGTCTGGCCGTCCTCGTCCTGGAGCACGAACGTGCGGGCGCCGTGCAGCACACCGCGGTCGCCGGCGTGGATGGTCGCCGCGTGGCGGCCGGTCTCGAAGCCCTCGCCGCCCGCCTCGAAGCCGTAGATCGCGACGTCCGAGTCGTCGAGGAACGCGGTGAACAGGCCGATCGCGTTGGAGCCGCCGCCGACGCAGGCGGCGATCGCGTCGGGCAGCCCGCCGTACTGCTCGAGGCACTGTGCGCGCGCCTCGTCGCCGATGCCCCGGCAGAAGTCGCGGACCATGCTCGGGAACGGGTGCGGGCCGGCGGCGGTGCCGAAGAGGTAGGCGGTGTGGTCGACGCTCGCCACCCAGTCGCGCAGCGCCTCGTTGATCGCGTCCTTGAGGGTCGCGCTGCCGGAGTCGACGGCGACGACCTTGGCGCCGAGCAGGTTCATCCGGGCGACGTTGAGCGCCTGCCTCTTGGTGTCGACCGTGCCCATGTAGACGGTGCAGTCGAGGCCGAAGTACGCCGCCGCGGTGGCGCTCGCGACGCCGTGCTGCCCAGCGCCGGTCTCGGCGATGACCCGGGTCTTGCCCATCCGCCGGGTGAGCAGCGCCTGGCCGAGCACGTTGCGGATCTTGTGCGCGCCGGTGTGGTTGAGGTCCTCGCGCTTGAGCAGGATCCGGGCGCCGACGCGCTCGCTCAGGCGCTCCGCGTGGTAGAGCGGGCTCGGCACGCCGGCGTACTCGCGCAGGATCTGCTCGAACTCCGCGACGAACGCCGGGTCGGCCATCGCCTCCTGCCAGGCCGCCGTGAGCCCGTCGAGCGCGGCGACCAGGGCCTCGGGCATGAACCGGCCGCCGAAGCCCGTCGCCGGAGGACCGAACCACCCCCGCTCGTCGGCCTCGTAGCTCACGGAATCACTCCTGTCATGGCCGCGACCGCGGCCTCCGGGTCGCCGTCCCTCACCAGCGCCTCGCCGACGAGTACGGCGCGGGCGCCCTCGCCCACGAACCGCTTGACGTCGGCGGGGCCGAAGATGCCGCTCTCGGCGACCAGGACCCGGTCGTCCGTCGTCGAGCAGAGCAGCGGCGCCAGCCGGCCGAAGGTGTCGTCGTGGATCTCGAGCGTCTTGAGGTTGCGCGCGTTCACGCCGACCAGCTCCGCGCCGAGCGCGACCGCCCGCTCGGCCTCGGCCTCGTCGTGCACCTCGACCAGCACGGTCAGGCCGAGCTCGCGGGCCTCGTCGTACAGCCGGCGCAGGGTGTCGTCGTCGAGCGCGGCGACGATCAGCAGCGCCAGGTCGGCGCCCGCGGCGCGGGCCTCGATGAGCTGGTAGGTCGCGACGATGAAGTCCTTGCGCAGGATCGGGGCGTCGACCGCGGCACGGACCGCGCGCAGGTCGTCGAGGCTGCCGCCGAACCGGCGCCGCTCGGTGAGCACGCTGATCGCGGCGGCACCGCCGGCGGCGTACCTCCGGGCGAGCTCGGCGGGGTCGGGGATGTCGGCGAGGGTGCCCTTGCTCGGGCTGCGGCGCTTCACCTCGGCGATCACGCTGGAGCCGGGCGCGCGGAGGTGCGGCATCGGGTCGCGTGGCGGGTCGACGTCGGCCAGCGCGGCGCGGAGGTCGGCCAGGGGCGTCGCGGACTCCCGTTCGGCGAGGTCGGCGCGCACGCCGGTCACGATCTCGTCGAGCACGGACATCTGACCCCCTGACATGGACTCAGTGTTTCACGCTGCGTGAACCCGTCTCAGGTGGGTAGTGTCCGGCGCAACGGCCGGCAGACGGACGGCCATGACGAAGGGTTCTCGCTGTGAGCTACTCCGAACCGCCTCCCCCGCCGCCGCAGTACGGCGCACCGCAGCCGCCGATGGGCGGTGCACCGCAGAAGACCAACGGCAAGGCCATCTGGGCCCTCGTGCTCGGCATCCTCGGCCTGATCTGCTGCGGGTTCTTCACCGGCATCCCCGCGATCATCCTCGGCAGCATGGCCAAGAAGGAGATCCACGCCGGCCGAGGGACCGGCCGAGGCATGGCCCAGGCCGGCTTCATCCTGGGCATCATCGCGGTCGTCTTCGGCATCCTCGGCCTGATCCTGTGGGCCACCGGTGTCGTGAACGTCAGCGGCAGCACCTCCTGACCGGTCGGGTCAGGGGGCGAGCCAGCTGCCGGGCAGGTTGCGCAGCACCGTGAAGGCCAGCAGGACGACGACCGCGGTCACCACGAGCGGACGACGCCAGGCGCGGGGCACCGTGCGCCTGGTCCCGCGCCAGCGGTCGACGAGCCAGAGGCCGAGCGCGACGAGTACGACCGGCAGCACCACGACGAAGAGCAGGTTGCTCGAGGCCGCGGCGCCGACGTCGCCGTTCGCCAGGTCGTTGACCGCACGCAGGCCACCGCAGCCGGGGCAGGAGACGCCCATCGCGGCGGACGGGCAGATGCCCCAGGTGCCGCTGCCGTGCGGGTCGCGGGCATAGAGGGCCGCGGTCGCGGCGGCGAGCCCGCCGATCGTCGCCAGCGGCGCGATCAGCCGCCGGCGGCGGGCGGGCGTGGCCACCGAGGTGGACGCCACGGTCGCCTGGCCCATCGGCTCAGTGGCCCGACTCGTGGAAGCCGAGCCTGACCATCACCGCGAAGATCACCAGGGACGCCACGCCGAGCGCGACGCCGATCCAGAAGATCGTCATGTTGACCGGCGAGAGGAGCAGCCCGACAGCGCCCACCACGAAGCCGAGCATGGCGACCGTGACGGCCGTCCAGGCTGCGGGGGTGTTGCCGTGGTTGTCAGACATGCGGGCTCCTCGTCGCGATCGTGCGGGTCGCGGACAGTCTATTCAGGCTGGTGAGGGTCGGCCGCCGTCGGGTCGCGGCCCTCGGCCATGGCCTCCAGGGCTCCAGGCCGGAGGTACGGCGGCGGTCCCTCGCGGGCTCAGCCGTCGATGGGGACCAGGTCGGCGTCGAAGCAGGTCCGGTCGCCGGTGTGGCAGGCGGCCCCGACCTGGTCGACCTTGACCAGCAGGGTGTCGCCGTCGCAGTCGAGCCGGACCTCCTTGACCCACTGCACGTGGCCGGAGGTGTCGCCCTTGACCCAGTACTCCTGGCGACTGCGGCTCCAGTACGTCGCCCGGCCGGTCGCGATCGTCCGCGCCAGCGCCTCGTCGTCCATCCACCCCAGCATCAGCACCTCGCCGGTGTCGTGTTGCTGCACGACCGCGGGCACGAGCCCCTCGGCGGTGCGCTTGAGCCGGTCCGCGATCGCGGGGTCGAGCGTGGTCATGCCTCCAGTATCGCGGGTGGCCGACGGGGCGACGCTCTATCCTTGAGCGCGGACGGGCTGGCCGGGCGACCGCGTCACCCCCTTTGACGAGGAGGTGCCGAGGAAGGTCCGGGCTCCACAGGGCAAGGTGGTGGGTAACACCCACCCGGGGCGACCCGCGGGACAGTGCCACAGAGAACAGACCGCCTCCCTCCCGCTGCGGCGGGGCGGAGGCAAGGGTGAAACGGCGGTGTAAGAGACCACCAGCGACCGGGGCGACCCGGCCGGCTCGGCAAACCCCACCTGGAGCAAGGTCAAGAAGTCCGGTGCCCGCACCGGACGCGCGCACGACTGAGGGCGGCCCGCCCGAGTGCGCGGGTAGACCGCTGGAGGGCGTCGGCAACGGCGCTCGTAGATGGATGGTCGCCACGCTTCGGCGTACAGAACCCGGCCTACAGGCCAGCCCGTCCGCAAAACCTTGTCTGATGCGAAAGCAGGTTGGGGGGGTCGTACTGTGCCCACGATTTTCATTCGCCGTCAGTCGGTGGCCATCGATGACCGCTGCTGATCGCCACCGAGAAGCTCGTCGACGATCGCCCGGCTGCGAGTGTCCTCGTCGCCCATCAGGTGGCCGTAGGTGTTCCAGGTCTCGACGGCCGACTTGTGGCCTCAGCCTCACCCCGTTTGTCGACTAGACTGACCGCACTCAAGGAGGTGGTCTCATGACCGCAGAGCAGGTTTCGCTCTCCCCGCACGCGCAGGAGTTCGTGGCCTCGATCGTCCAGAGCGGCGAGGTCAGCGATGCTGCCGAGGTAGTGGACATTGCGCTGCGCCGCCTTGAGCAGGAGCGTGCGTCCAAGCTGGCAACCTTGAAGTCCGAGGTCCAGAAGGGCTTCGACGACATCGAGCAGGGTCGCTACACCGACCTCCACGGTGAGGACGAGTTGAAGGCGCACCTCGCGAAGCTTCGCGAGGAGCGCGCCGCGGAGCGTTCCGCGCGCGCTTGATGACCCTGAACTATCGCCTCAGCCAGGCAGCCGATCGGGACTACAAGGACATCTTGAACTGGTCCGAGGATCAGTTTGGGCAGGCCGCGATGGAGCGGTACGACGCTCTTCTGGAAGCGGCCCTGCTTCACGCCGCCCGGCGCAGGGACGGCTTCGGATTCCGACAGCGTCCAGAGCTCTGCGCCGGCGTCGTCAGCTGGCACCCGAAGCACTGGCGGCAAGGTCAAGAGCCCTCGCCACGTGCTGTATTGCCGCTGGGACGATGACGTCCTCGTCGTCGGCCGGATCTTGGGCGACGTCATGGAGCCTGAGCTTCACATCACGCCGGACATGGACTGGGAATAGATCAGAGCTCAATCCCGCGGCCCGGCGAGGGTGCCTGCGGGCCTCCTCGACAGACTCGGCGACGAGGTGAGCTGAGGACGTCGGAAACGGGCACCGTGGAGCCTTGCGCGCCGTAGGCAGTGGTCGCGTGGGGCCAACTCGACATGCTGGCGGCGACGACAAGCTCCCAGCGTTGCGAGGAGCGCCATCTGCTGCTGGCGTTCGACGTCGCTGGCATGCACGACGATCTCACGGCGGTGGCGACGTCCAGTTGCAGCGAAGCGTCAGCACCGGGTCCGCAGGTCGGCGAGGACGGCGGCGTCGACGACCCAGCGCTCGGCGTCCGCCAGCTCCGGCTTGAAGTGGAAGCCCAACGGCACCAGCTCTACGCCTGCTCGGTCGAGCTTGACGTCCAGCGGCTGGAGCGCATATCCGGCGCGCCCTTGGACCTCTGTACGGGCGAGGACCTGACACTTCGCGTAGTAGGCCGTGACGCCGCGTACCGCGACGACGGTCGCGAGCCCGCGGGCGTCCAGGTTGGCGCAGGTCTCGCGTCCGGCCACTGACACGAGGATGGCCGATCCGTCGTCGGAGACGCCGATCTGCGCCGACGAGAGCAAGGCCACGTGGGGATGACCGGAGTCCGCGACGGTGAGGAACGGGAACGCTTGACTGGTCGATTCTCCACCGAAGATGTCGTCGGTCGCCAGGAGGTCGACCAGCTCGTCAGGCAGCATCTGCACACGTCCTTTGCTTGCGTCGTGCATGGGCAACGTCGACAGGTCCGGGATCAGGCTCCTCGTGAGCGCATCGCTTCATAGACCCTCTCCGGCGTCATCGGAAGAACGTCCGGGCACACGCCGACGGCGTTCAGGATCGCGTTCGCCACGGCTGGTGCCGCCAGGATGATACTCGGCTCGCCCACCCCCTTGGCGCCGAAGGGACCGGTCGGATCGGGCATCTCGACGATGACGGTCTCGACTCTCGGGCCGTCGAGGACTGTGGGCATCCGATAGTCCATGAACGTCCCGGTCAAGGTGGCCCCACTGGTGGGGTCCACCACCAGATCCTCGGTGAGCGCGTAGCCGAGACCCTGAGTACGTGTTGGGAAAGGCCCTATCTGGTGGCGCTGGGCTGCCAGGGTCGTCGGCCCGGAGTGGGTGCGAGACGTCGAGTCATGAGTCCGATCATGGTCCACTTGATCATGGCCTCGGAGTGGGCGGGCAGTCGCTCGTAGTCACGGGCCAGGCGCCGGGTCCGCATCAGCCAGGAGTTGGTCCGCTCGATGACCCACCGGCGTGGGAGGACCTCGAAGGTTGGGCGTTTGTCGGTGCGCTTGACGATCTCGACCACGATACGAAAATGGTGCTGGGCGAAGGCCAGGAGCTTGCCGGCGTAGCCGCCATCGGCCCACGCCAGCACGATGGAAGGCATCTTGATCTTCGCTCGCTCCAGCACGAGCCGGCCACCGTCGCGGTCTTGCAGTGCAGCGCTGGTCACGAGCACGACGATGAGCAGGCCGAGGGTGTCGGTCACGATGTGCCGCTTGCGGCCGTTGATCTTCTTACCCGCGTCATAGCCGCGAGTGTCCGCCCCGACGGTGTCGGCGCCCTTGACGGACTGGGAGTCCACGATCCCCGCGCTGGCCATGGGGTCACGACCATCTCCATCGCGGACCGCGTCACGCAGTGCGTCGTGGATCCGGTCGGTGGTGCCGTCCTCGGCCCAGCGCTGGAAGTACCAGTACACGGTGTCCCAGGGTGGGAAGTCGTGCGGCATCTGCCGCCACGAGCATCCCGTCCGGTTGACGTAGAGAATCGCGTCCACGATCCGGCGGCGTGGGTGCTTGGCTGGCCTACCGCCCGGTTTGACCGCGACCATCGGCTCGATCAGAGCCCACTGCTCATCAGTCAGGTCCGAGGGGTAGCGGGCTGGGGAAGAAGACCGCATGCCCCCACGCTGGTCCTTAAGTCCTGGTCACCAGCGGAGGCGCGCCGACCGCTTTCCCAACACGTACTAAGTACGTGTTGAGAATGGGTCATGGCCTGCTGCGTGCCGCCCCGGCACGCACCTGGACCGCGTTGTCGTCGGTCGCCGGGACTCCGTCCCGCCTCCCTCCTCCGCCTTGCCAGGCACGCACCGGATACGACGCTCGCGACGGCCGACCCCTTTCTCAACACGTACTGATAGGCACCGCCCTCGATCTGGCCCTCGATGAGCATGGGGTTGATCGCCTTGCCCACGTCGTGCACCGCAACCAGCCGGGTGACGCGGACCTGCCCGGTGTCGACGTCGACCTCCACCTCGGCGAATTGCGCCGGTCTATGTACACGCCCGCGCGCTCCCGTTGAGCTCGCTCGCGCTCTTCTACCCTCTGTTCGGGCTGGTGCTCGCGCTCGCTCCCATCGCCTTGGGCGGCATGTCCGATCGCATCGGACGCGAGCGGACCATTCGGCTCGGGTGCGCGGTTGCGATCGGTGGACTGCTCCTTGCCTCGATGCCCGTCGACAGCTTCTCGACATTTCTCGTAGGTGCGGCGGTCGTCGGCGCAGCGAGCTCGATGGTGACCGCGGCGCTAGCCGCCGCGACGATCGGGCAGATCCCGACCGTATCGGCAGCGCGATGGCTACCTACTCGATGGGATATCAGTTGGCCGCGGGCCTGGGTGCGCTGCTCTGGGGGACGCTGATCTCGGTCCTCGGCTTCCCGGCTCCGTTCGTCGTCGCCATCGGACTCCAGGTGATGACCGTGGTCCTCGTCCGCCTCTTGGGCGGCGAGGACCGCCCCGCGAAGGCTTGACCGAGCTCGCGGATCCCGGTCCTATGGCCGGGTCGGCCGGGGATCGCGGCGCCACGCCCGCCGAGCGCGACGGTGCGCGTCACACCGCCATGTTGAGGGCCGCGAAGATCTCACGCGTCGCCTTGGAGCGATTGAGCGTGTAGAAGTGCAGGCCCGGCGCGCCCCCGGCCAGCAGCTCGTCGCACAGCTCGGCGGCGATCGCGATTCCCTCGGCACGCAGCGCGACCGGGTCGCCCTCGTGGACCTGCACCCGGGCGACCACCTCCGTCGGCACGTCACGGCCGGACAGCTCGGCCATCCGGGCGACCTGGCGCAGGTTCAGGATCGGCATGATGCCGGGCACGATCGGGATCTCGACGCCCGCCGCGCGCGCTCGCCGGACGAGCCCGAAGTAGTCGCTCGCGCGGAAGAACATCTCCGTGATCGCGAACTCCGCGCCGGCCCGCTGCTTGCCCAGCAGGACCCGCACGTCGTCGTCGAGCGTCGCGCACTCGCGGTGGCCCTCCGGGAACGCCGCGACGCCCACGCTGAACTCCCCGGTCTCCTTCACCAGCGCGACCAGCTCGTCGGCGTAGCTGAGGCCGCCCGCGGTCGCGGTCCACGGGGTGCCCGGCCCGCCCGGCGGGTCGCCGCGCAGCGCGAGGACGTTGTGGACCCCGGCGGCGGCGTACGCCGCCAGGATGCTCCGGAGCTCGTCGCGGGTGTGGCCGACGCAGGTGAGGTGGCCCATCGGCGTCAGCGGCGTCTCGGCCGCGATCCGGCCGGTCACGCGGACCGTGGTGTCGCGGGTGGTGCCGCCGGCGCCGTACGTCACGGAGACGAACGTCGGCCGGTAGGGCTCCAGCTCGCGGATCGCCTGCCAGAGCTGCTCCTCGCCCGCCTCGTCCTTGGGCGGGAAGAACTCGAAGGAGAACGAGCGCTCGCCGTCGCGGATCAGGTCGCCGATCCTCCGAGTCCGCTCGTGCGCCATGCGCAACAGTCTAGGGAATCGCTGATCAACGGACCATTGGCAGGTGAGGTTCCGCGGACTGGCCTGGGCGAGCTGC